>NZ_QGSW01000295.1:0-12311 GCF_003176715.1 Micromonospora sp. S4605 | reverse complement strand
CCGGTTGATGGCCGCGCGCCTAGCCGGTGAGGACGTCGAGCCGCAAGGCCCGATCGAGACCGAGGCAGCCCGACGCCTCGACGACGAACTCAACCAGAAGTAGCCACCCGGTTACCCAACACTTTCTAAGGCTCTCAGCACCGCAGGAGGCGAAATTGGGAGATTACCGACCGCCGCCGAACAAGACAGAGGAGCTGCGTAAACTTTACTCCGAGATTGAAGTGGCGCAGGGCCGCCTGCGCGAGAGCGCGAACCGGAAGATGGATGCCCGGCGGCTCCGGCGGCTCGAAAAACAGGCAGAGGCCCTGAAGAAGACCGATTTGGTGCTCAAACTCGGGCCGACTCGACTGCATTTGCGGTGGAGTGCGCAACAGGTCGCCAAGACTTTTATCTCGCTCCATCTTGCAGCAATAGCCGGCGGTGTGGCGCTGATGACCACGACCTCATTGAGGGAGCTGGGGTTCGCGCTGACCGTAGGTGGTTTCCTGGGAAACGGCGCACTCCTCGCGTCGATCTGGCAGCAGGTGTACAAGAACGAGCGGGAAGCCGCAGCCGCCGCTGGTGCGAGCAGTGATCCGGGAACCGCCGACCCTGGCGCCAGCTATGATCAAGTGGCGTCTGATGAGTTGCGTGAATTGCTCGAGCAGCAGCGTGAGGCGACTGCAGAGGCGTTGACGAGAAGGGCGCTTCTCCGTGATCTTCGCTACGGCGTGGCTAAGGAGAAGATCGGAACATATGGTTTTGGGGCGAGCATGCTGGCCCTGCTCTCCTCGCCCGTATGGCTACCGGGCGGCCTGGGCGCCGTTGAGAGCTTGGCGAATTCGAAAGGCGAACCCCTTCGCGCGCGTACGGCATCGGCGGCAACCGCATTCGCGGTAAATGCGGCAGCTTCGACAGCGTTCCTCTCGGTTGCCGCAGGAGCGACCCTCGGTGCCTCGGTGGTCGTCCGCAGGATTCATAAGAAATTTCGTTCAACCTGAAGGGCGGCGGCTCCTCGGCGGCGACGCCCACCCGGGGGACGCGGCCAAGCAGGTCGCGACGTACGGCGGTCGAAGCCGCAGACGGGCGCCGCCACCGAGGTGGCGACGCCCGTCGGGCAGAGCGGGATCAGCGGCGGTTGTAGCGGTACATGGTGAGCGTGCCGAAGACGACCACGAACGCGGCGCTCCAGACCAGCGTCCACATCGTGCTGGACGGGTCCGACGCCCCCGACATCACCGCCCGCACCGAGGCGACCAACTGGGTGATCGGGTTGACCTTGACGAACGCCTGCAGCCAGCCGGGCATGGTGGCCGGCTCGACGAAGACGTTGCTCAGGAAGGTCAGCGGGAACAGCACCATCATGCTGACCCCCATCACCGACTTCTCGCTGCGCAGGACCAGCCCGAAGAACGTCCACACCCAGGAGAACGCGAACGAGAAGACCACCAGCAGACCGATGCCGCCCAGCACCCCGAGCAGCCCGCCGTCGGGGCGGAAGCCCAGCACCAGCCCGACGCCGAGGATCACCACGGCGGCCAGCACGTAGCGCAGCACGTCGCCGAAGATCATGCCGACCAGCGCGGCCGGCCGCCAGACCGGCAGCGTCCGGAACCGGTCGAAGACGCCCTTCTCGATGTCGGTGTTCAGCCCGACCCCGGTGTACATGGTGATCATCACGACGCTGGTCACCATGATGCCGGGCAGGAAGAACTGCAGGTAGTCCCGTGGGCTGTC
Organism: Micromonospora sp. S4605; assembly: GCF_003176715.1. Classification (NCBI taxonomy): domain Bacteria; kingdom Bacillati; phylum Actinomycetota; class Actinomycetes; order Micromonosporales; family Micromonosporaceae; genus Micromonospora; species Micromonospora sp. S4605. The sequence goes on along the minus strand of NZ_QGSW01000295.1, from coordinate 10,595 downwards.
GGCGAGCGCCCCGCCGAACAGATAGGTGAACATCAGCACCATGATGATCGGGAACGCCGTCACGTCGAACAGCTGCTCCGGCACGTGCTTGATCTTCAACATCGCCCGCCAGCCGAACGTCAGGGACGCCGACAGCGGGCTCGGTCGCGGTGGCCGCGCACCGGGCGCGAGGACGGTCGACAGCGCCTCCGCCGACGGTACGTAGACCGTCGGGGCCGGCCCGGTCGTGGTGGTGACGTCGCTGCTCATCGGGCTGCCTCCAGCTGCTCGTCCCGCTCGTCGGCCGGCACGGCGGGGTGGTCGGTCAGGGCCAGGAAGACCTCGTCCAGGCTCGGCTGGCCGAGGGAGAAGTTGTCCACCACGATGCCGGCGCGGGCCAGGTCGCCGAGCACCCGCGCGGCCTGCTCGCTGGCGTCGAGGTCGCTGCCGTCGCCGCCGACCCGGGCGGTCAGCGCCACCGGGTCGGGTTCGAGCTGCACCGGCACGTCGAGCGCCGCCCGCAGCAGTCGCTCGGCCTCCGGCCGCTGGTGCGCGTCGCGCAGTCGCAGGTGGACGGTGCCGGAGCCGACCGAGGACTTCAGCTCGCCCGGGGTGCCCTCCGCGATCACCCGGCCGTGGTCGACCACCGCGATCCGGCCGGCCAACTGGTCGGCCTCGTCCAGGTACTGCGTGGTCAGCAGCACCGTGGTGCCGTGCGCCACCACCGCCCGGACGATCTCCCACACCTGGTTGCGGCTGCGCGGGTCCAGCCCGGTCGTCGGCTCGTCCAGGAAGAGCAGGTCGGGGGTGTTGAGGATGCTGGCCGCGATGTCGATGCGCCGCCGCATGCCGCCGGAGTACTTCTTCACCTGGCGGTCGGCCGCCTCGGTCAGCCCGAACGCGGCGAGCAGGCTCTCCGCCCGCTCCCGGGCGGCCGGCTTCCGGTGACCGAGCAGCCGGCCGAGCAGGATCAGGTTCTCCAGCCCGGTCAGGTCCTCGTCCACCGAGGCGTACTGGCCGGTCAGGCTGACCCGGGCCCGGACCGCGTCGGCCTCGGTGAGCACGTCGTGACCGAACACCCGCGCTCGCCCGCCGTCGGGGCGCAGCAGCGTCGCCAGCACCCGTACCGCGGTGGTCTTGCCGGCGCCGTTCGGGCCGAGCACCCCGTAGACGGTGCCGGCGGGCACCGTGAGGTCCAGGCCGTCCAGCGCCCGGGTGTCCCCGAACGACTTGGCCAGCCCTTCGGCCTCGATGGCCGGGCCGGTGCTGCGTCTACTCATGATCCCTACCTTCCTTCGCGAACTCTTCAGGAGACGTACGGACGCGCGGCGCGGGCGTCGCGCAGTGCCAGGCCCCACCAGCAGAGCTGGTCGAGCAGGACGCGGGCGGACCGGCGCAACTCGTCGGTGGCCAGCGGGGACGGTTCGCCGCAGAGCAGGTCGACGGCGACGACGTCGCGCACCGTGACCGTGTGCAGGGCGGTGAAGACCGTCCGGAGCTGGTCGACCGCGTGCAGGCCGACGGAACCACAGCCGTACGACACGAAACCGACGGGCTTCGCCTGCCACTCGTCGTACGCGTAGTCGATCGCCTGTTTCAACGAGGCCGGGAAGCTGTGGTTGTACTCCGGGGTGACCACCACGAACGCCTCCGCCCGGCCGACCTGCCCGGCGAACGACCGCATCGCCGGGGTCGGCTCCGCCGGGTAGCCGGCGGGGAAGTCGTAGTCGGCGAGGTCGACCACGGTGACCGCCAGCCCGTCGTGCCGGTCCACCTGGTCGACGAACCAGCGGGCGATCCGGTCGCCCGCCCGCCCCTCGCGGGTGCTGCCGATGATCACGGCGAGTCGCAGTGGGTCCATGGTTCCTCCTCCCGGCCGCTCCGGTCCCACCCGTCAGGCGCGAGAGGGCGACCGGCGATCCGCTAGATCAGAACTAGCGCCCCCGCGAGGCGCCGGACCGTTCGTGCGCCGGGGTGTCGGTGGTGGCTGTTTGAATGCTCCCCGGAGGAACGGGGGGACACGATGACCGAGGTACGGATCGAGCCGTGGCGCGAGGGCGACCTCGACCTGCTGCGGCGGCTCAACGCGCCGGAGGTCCGGGCGCACACCGGAGGCCCGGAGACCGACGAGCAGGTGCTCGCCCGGCACGAGCGCTACGTGCGCTTCGGCGACACCGGCAAGGGCTGCATGTACGCCGTGCTGCTGCCCGACGGCGCCGCGGTGGGCAGCGTCGGCTACTGGGAGCGCGAGTGGCGCGGCCAGCAGGTCTACGAGTTGGGCTGGGCGATCCTGCCCGGGCACCAGGGGCGCGGGCTGGCGACCGCGGCGGTACGCGCGGCGGTGGCGGCGGCCCGCGACCGGCACACCCACCGCTGGGCGCACGCCTACCCGTCGGTCGACAACGCCGCGTCGAACGCGGTCTGCCGCAAGGCCGGCTTCACCCTGCTCGGCGAGACCGAGTTCGAGTACCCGCCCGGGCACCTGATGCGCTCCAACGACTGGCGGCTCGACCTGGCGGCCTGACCTCGCCGGCGCCCGTCGGCCCGGGAGCGGGGCGCGCGGGACGGGTTCAGGACCCCGGCTCGGGAGAGCGCGCGGGCCGATTCCAGGACCGGCCCGCGTCGGAAGGCACCGCCTCAGGCGGCCGCCCGGCCCGACGGGTCGGGGCGTGCGCCACCAGGTGGGCGGTGGCCGCCTCGACCAGCGCCTCCGGGTCGTCGGCGTGGAAGCGCAGTTCGGTGACCGCCTCGCCGCGCGCCTTGCGGGTCGGCACCGCGATCGGCTCGCGCAGCAGCAGGTCGACGCTGGTCTGGTTGGCCATGCCGAGGCTCACCGTCACGTCGTCGCCGCTGCGCTCCACCTGGACGCTGCCCTCCGGCGGCAGCGAGCGCCGGTTGACCCGCACCCGGTCGATGGCCGACCAGGGCACTGTCAGGTCGAGGGTGATCCCGTTGCGGATCCGGACGCCAGCCTCGCCGACCACGTGCGGGTGCACCTTCAGGCTGGCCAGCAGGCCGAACATCCAGAACAGGCCGTAGACGCCGAGGCCGAGCACGATGTTGCTGACCAGTTCCCAGGGCAGGATCATCTCGAAGATCGGGATCTCCACCGCGGAGACGATGATGAAGATCCACATCAGGGTCATCACCGCCCCGGTGTAGCCGAACGTCCGGTCGCCGGGACGCAGCGGCTCCGGCCGGCGGAAGATCCACCGGTAGAGGCTGCGCCACAGGCCGATCTCGTAGCGGACGGCGAAGCGCAGCAGCTTCCACGCCTTGGCGATCACTGGTCCTCCTCGCGGATCTCGGGGGAGAGGCCCTGCTCGCGCAGCCGCCCCAGCACGTTGTCCAGCCCGGCGACGAAGCAGTCGAGGCGCTCGGCGGGCAGCCCGCCGAAGAGCAGCTCGGCGAAGCCCCGCTGGTCCCGCTCCATCGCCGCGATGGTGCGGGCGCCGTGCTCGGTGAAGGTGACCAGGAACGCGCGCCGGTCGGTGGGGTGCGGTTCGCGGGTGACGAAGCCGGTGTCGACCAGGCCGTCGACCAGCCCGGTGACGGTACGCGGGGTGACCCCGAGCGCCCGGGCCAGGTCGCGCTGGGTGGCCGGGCCGCTGCGGCGCAGCTGCCACAGCAGGGTGGCCCGGGAGGTGGTCAACCCCTCCCGGGCCAGGCCCCGGCTCATGTCGTCGCTGAGCACCACGACCAGTTCGAGCACCCGGTCCAGCGCGGTGATCAACCGATCGGCGTCCGGCATCGTTACCTACCCTCATAGTGAGCGTGCCTCACTATGATGCCACGTCACCGATGGGCTCGACGATCGGGTGCCGCTACCGTGCGGCGTCCAGACGGGCCCGCTGCTCGACGGTCAGCGCCAGGTCCACCGCGGCCAGCGACTCGTCCAGCTGGGCCACCGAGGACGCCCCGACCAGCGGGATCGCCGGCACCTCGGCGTCGATCAGCCAGGCCAGCACCACCTGGTTCACCGTCGCCCCGGTCTCCTTCGCCACCGCCTCCAGCGCCGCCAGCCGGCCGGGGACGCTCGGCAGGTCGTACCCGGCGCCCAGCGGCTTGTCCGGGCGGGTGTAGGCGCCCCGCACCAGTGGCGAGTACGCCACCAGCGCCAGCTGCGGCTCGGCCCGCAGGTAGGAGATCAGGTCCGGGCCGGCCGAGCCGACGTCGCCGTCCCGGTCCAGCTCGCTCGGCAGGTCGGTACGCCGGTGCAGGTAGGTGTGGTGGTACTGGAGCACCTCGTAGCCGGGCAGCCCGGCGGCGGCCGCCAGGTTGCGCGCCCGCTCCACCCGCCACGCCCGGTGGTTGCTCACCCCGAGCAGGCCGACCGTGCCCTCGGCGACCAGCTCGGCGAAGCCCGCCACGGTCTCCCGAAGCGGCACCCGGTGATCCTCGATGTGCGCGTAGAGCAGATCCAGCTTCGCCATGCCGAGCCGCTCCCGGCTGCGCTCCGCGGCCTCCCGGATCACCGTCGCCGACAGCCCCTCCGGGTTGTCGACGTAGCTGGTGCCGGGGGCCAGCGGCCGCGCACCGAGCTTGGTGGCTACGACGATCTCGTCGCCGACCCCGCGGCTGCGCCGCCACCGGCCGAGCAGCTCCTCGCTCTCCCCGCCCTGCCCGCCGTTCAGCCAGAAGGCGTAGTTGTCCGAGGTGTCGATGAAGGTGCCGCCGGCCTCGACGTACCGGTCCAGGATGGCGAACGACGTCGCCTCATCGGTGGCGGTGCCGAACAGCATCGCGCCGAGGCTCAGCACGCTCACCTCGCGGCGGGTCTTCGGGTCGGTGCCGATGGTGCGGTACCTCACGGGCGTCCCCTCTCAGCCGGCCCGGCTACGTCTTCCGGGCGGTCGGGGACGAGCCTGGCTGCTGGAGCGCACTCGAAGTCAACCCCTCACCAGGGCAGTACGCCGTACCCGCCGCCGCTGTCCGCGAGGTGGCCCCAGAGCTGGCCGGACGGGCCGTCCGCCGGCAACGTCGCCAGGTGCACGCTCACCTCGGCGCCCTGCTCGGGGCTGCGGAAACCGGTGTGCCCGTTGAAGTCGGTGGCGCAGTAGCCGGGGTTGGCCGCGTTCACCTTGACCGGGGTGTCCCGCAGCTCCTTGGCGTACATCGCGGTGACCATGTTCAGCGCCGCCTTCGACGACGGGTACGGCACCGAGGTCAACCGCCAGATGAAGCTCTCCGGGTCGGTGATCGTGCCGATCGAGCCGACCTCGCTGGAGACGTTCACGATCCGCGCCGCCGGGGCCCGCAGCAGCAGCGGCAGCAGCGCGTTGGTGACCGCCACCACGCCGAAGACATTGGTCTCGAACACCCGGCGCAGCGTGGCCACGGTGGTGTCGCTGGGCAGCGCCCGCTCGCCGTCGCCGAGCACGATGCCGGCGTTGTTGACCAGCACGTCGAGCCGGCCGTACTCCTCGTCCACCAGCTTCGCGGCGGAGGCCACCGACTCGGCGTCGGTGACGTCCAGCGGCACGAACCGGGCGTCCGCGCCGCCGTCGCGCAGCTGCCGCTCGGCGGCCCGGCCCCGCTCGGCGTCCCGCGCGCCCACCAGCACGGTCATCCCGCGCGCGGCGAGCTGCCGCGCGGTCTCGAAGCCGATTCCCTTGTTGGCCCCGGTGACCAGGGCGATCATGTTCGTCATGCCGTCGACGGTGCCCGCCCGGACGGGCCGGCGGGAGAGACCGGCCGAGGCTGGGACCGGCGGTACCACCTTCGGCGCCGCCGGCTGAGGCAAGCTTGACGGCATGACCAGAAACTGCCTGCGCCGGGAGGAGCTGGCGGCGTTCCTGCGCAGCCGCCGGGAGCGGCTGCGCCCCGCCGAGGTGGGCCTCCCCGACGGGGTACGCCGCCGTACCCCCGGGCTGCGCCGGCAGGAGGTGGCCCAGCTGGCCGGCATGTCGGTCGACTACTACATCCGGTTGGAGCAGGGCCGTGGGCCGCACCCGTCCCGGCAGGTGCTGTCCGCGCTGGCCCGGGCGCTGCTGCTCACCCGGGACGAGCGCGAGTACCTGTTCCGGGTGGCCGGGGAGGCCCCGCCGCCGGCCGCCGGGCCCAGCCGGGAGGTGCCCGCCGGCCTGCGGCACCTGATGGACGCGATGACCGAGACCCCGGCGTACCTGGTCGACGCCAGCTACCAGATCCTGGCCTGGAACCGGCTGGCCACGTACTTCGTCGGGGATCTCGCGGCGGTGCCCGCCGCCGACCGCAACATGGTCCGCTGGATGTTCCGGATGTCCGACGACGCGCACTGGGCCGACCCCGAGGTGGTGCACTTCGCCCGCACCACGATCGCCGACCTGCGCGCCGCCTACGGCCGCTACCCCCGCGACCGGGGCCTCGCCGAGCTGGTCACCGAGCTGCTCGGCACCTCGCCCCGGTTCGCGCGGCTCTGGGCCGAGCACGACGTGGCGGAACGCCGCCTGATCGTCAAGCGGGTGCCGCACCCCGACCTGGGGCTGCTGGAGTTCGAGTGCCGGGTGCTGCACGTGCCGGAGACCGACCAGCGGTTGATCGTCTACGTCCCCGAACCGGGCTCACCCACGGCGGCCACCTTCCGCCGGCTCGCCGAGCGGGTCACCAGCTGAGCCGCTCGGCCGTCCACCGGCCCCTCGGCGGGGCGGGCCGGCGGTAGCGCACGCTGGCTCAGGTGGCCCGCTCCAGGGCGGCGGTGGCCAGCGGGGCCAGCTTGGCCAGCAGTTCGCTGCCGGCGGCCAGGTCGCCCTCGTCCGCCGAGGCGTCCACCTGGAGCACGAAGTTGCCCCGGACCAGCAGCAGCGTGCACTGGTGCCGGGTGGCCTGGCCGATCAGCTTCTCGCAGAAGGTGATGGTGTCCGGGCCCTCGGCCATCGGCGGGGGCGTCGGCTGGACGATCACCGAGGTCCGCCCGTCGTTGGGGACCTCGTACTTCTTGCAGGTCTTGAGCACGGACCGCAGTTCGTCGGCGAGCTTGCGCCCGGGCACCTTCAGGTAGCCGACCACGTACTGCCGGATCCAGACCGTCTCGCCGTCCCAGACCCGCTCCCGGTACGCGGTGCGCTTGCGGTCCGAGGGCAGGCTGTCCCGGCACAGCGAGATCAGCTTCCACGCCTCGCTGTTCTCCTCGGTGAACTCCGCGGTCTCCGGGTGGAAGCTGGCGTCCAGGTCCAGCATCGCCGCCTTCACCCGGCTGCGGACCTCGGCCGTGGAGGTCGGCGCCGGACGCGGTGCCGGCGCGCTCGGCGAGGCCGACTCGGCCGGCGCGGACCAGCGGGGTGACTCGGCTTCGGCCGGCCCGCAGGCGGTCGGGGCGAGCAGCGCCAGCATCGACAGGAGCAGCAGCGGGGTACGGCGGCGCATCATGCGAGGGCGCGGTCCTTTCGTACGCGACGAGGGGAGCCCGTCCGAGCCCCCCTGCCACCAGCGCCGCCGCGGCCCGCCCCGTTACGCGGGGACGTAGTCGAAGGTGTCCGGATCCGGCCCCTGCCGTCCCGCCGGGCCCTTGTCCAGCGCGGTGATCCGCTCCATCGCCACGTCGTCCAGCTCGAAGTCGAAGATCCGGAAGTTCTCCTCGATCCGGGCCGGCGTGGTCGACTTCGGGAAGACGACGTCGCCGCGCTGCACGTGCCAGCGCAGCACCACCTGGGCTGGCGTCCGGCCGACCTCCTGGGCGACGTCGACCACCGTCGGGTCGTCCAGCACCCTGCCCTGCGCGATCGGCGCCCACGCCTCGGTGATGATGTTGTGCGTCCGGCCGTACTGGCGCACCTGCTCGTTGCCGAAGTACGGGTGCACCTCGACCTGGTTCACCGCCGGCACCACCCGGGCCTCGGCGGCCAGCCGCTCCAGGTGCGGCACCTGGAAGTTCGACACCCCGATCGAGCGGGCCCGCCCGTCGCGCTGGAACTCCTCCAGCGTCCGCCAGGTCGAGACGAAGTCACCGTCGTAGCGGGTGGGCAGCGGCCAGTGGATCAGGAACAGGTCGACGTAGTCGGTCTTCAGCGCGGCCAGCGTCGAGTCGAACGCCTTGCGGGCGTCGTCCGGGCGGTGGAAGCCGTTGTTCAGCTTGCTGGTGACGAAGACCTCGCCGCGGTCCAGCCCGGCCTCCCGGATCGCCTGTCCCACCTCGGCCTCGTTGCCGTACATCTCGGCGGTGTCGATGTGCCGGTAGCCGACCTCGAGGGCCGTGCGCACCGCCGCCACGGTGTCCTTCGGCTCGATCTGGAACACCCCGAAGCCGAACTGGGGGATGGTGTTGCCGTCGTTGAGGGTGATGTCGGGGATGGTGTTCGCCATTGCGGCTCCTTCGCCGGTCGTCGCCGGGTAGCGGATGCGCCTCCACGTACCGTCTGCCGTCTGTCCGCGTACCCCCGGACCCCAGTTTCTCACCGGTGATCCCCGCCTCAGCCGGCGGTGTCGAAGAGCACCCGCCACGGCCGCGGCGCCGGCACCGCCGGTGGCGCCGGCGGGTCGGCGGCGGCCAGCACCTCGGCGGCGAGCTGCCCGACCATCGGCGCGGCCGGGTGCGCTGCCCGCCGCGGCCACGCCGCCGAGGTCCGCTTGACCAGCGGGGCGCCGGCCACCGGCCGCCAGGCGATCCGCGGCTCCCGGCGGCCCAGCGCCGCCGGCTCCACGGCCACCCCGCCACCGGCCAGCACCAGCCCGAAGAGGAACTCGGGGTTGCGGGCCGGGCGCACCCGGGCCGGCGTGAAACCGTGGCGGCGGCAGACGTCGAGCAGGTGGTCGTGCCAGCCCGGCGCGGTGGCCCGGGGCGCGGTCACCAGGTCCAGGCCGGCCAGCGCGGCCAGCTCGACCTCCCGGGCCCGGGCCAGCGGCGAGGTCCGCGGCAGCAGCACCCCCAGCGGTACGTCCACCGCCGCGCCGAAGCGCAGCCCGTCGGCGGCGACCGGGTGGTGCAGCAGCCCCACGTCCAGCCGTCCCTCGGCGAGCATCCGCTCCTGTTCGCCGCTGGTCAGCTCGTGCAGTTCGACGTCCAGGCCGGGCGCCCGGTCGGCCAGCCGGTCCAGCAGCGCCCGCAGGCTCACCGCCGGGGTCTCCGGCGGCACGCCGGCCCGCAGCACGCCGAGCGCGCCGTCGCGTACCTGGCGCAGCATGTTGCGCAGCCGGTGCTCGCCGGCCAGCAGTTCCTCGGCCTCGGCGAGCAGCAGCTCGCCGGCGGTGGTCAGCCGCACCTGGCGGCGGGACCGGTCGAACAGCTCGACCGCCAGCTCCCGTTCCAGCCGCTGGATCGACTGGCTCAGCGGCGGCTGCGCCATGCCCAGCAGTTCGGCCGCGCGCCCGAAGTGCAGCTCCTCGGCGACCACCACGAAGTGCCGCAGGTGTCGGAGCAGGTCCACCGCCGCAGGCTACGCCAGGGGCGGCGGCGCACCCGGCGCCGCGGCCCGGCCCGGACGGCCACTAGCGTGCCAGGGGTGACGGTGCGGGAGCGGATCGACGGGATCTTCGACCGGCTCGGCATCACCCCGAGCCTGCACGTGGTGGAGCTGGCCGGCGGCCAGGGCGGGTCGGCCGCGGACGGCGGCCGGGAGGTGGCGGTCCGCGCCGACGAGCAGGTGGTGATCGCTTCGATCTTCAAGATCCTGCTGGTGCTGGAGTTCGCCCGGCAGGTGGTCGCCGGTCAGCTCGACCCGCGCGAGCGGGTGCTGGTGACCGCCGACGACCGGCTCGGCGGCTGGGGGATCGCCGGCTGCGCCGACGACGCCGAGGTGTCGCTGCGCGACCTCGCGTACTTCGCCATGTCGGTGAGCGACAACACCGCCGCCGACCTGCTGCTGCGCCGGGTCGGCCCGGACGTGCTGCCGATGCTCGCCGCCGAGCTGGGGCTGTCCCGAACCCGGATCGTGGGTGGCCCCCGGCAGCTCGCCGAGTCGATGCTGGCCGACGTCGGCGCGCGGACCGAGGCGGACTTCGCCCGGATCTTCCCGACCCTGCCGGTCGAGCGGGTCCGGGCGATGCGGGTCTTCGATCCCGAGCGGACCACCTCCAGCACGGCGCGGGAGATCACCCTGCTGCTGGGCCTGATCTGGCGGGACGAGGCCGGCCCGGCCGAGGCGTGCGCGATGGTCCGGGAGTGGATGTCCCGGCAGCTGTTCTGGACCCGGCTGGCCTCGGGTTTCCCGCCCGGCGTGCGGGTCGCCGGCAAGACCGGCACCCTGCCCGGGCTGCACCTGGAGGCGGGCGTCGCCGAGTACCCCGACGGCGGTCGGTACGCGATCGCCGTCTTCGCCCGGATGGCCGACCTGGCCACCCGGCGGATCGACGTGGACCTGGCCATGGGGGAGGCCGCCCGGACGGCCGTGGAGGCGCTGCGCGCGGGGTGATTTTCCGGCGGCCGCCGCCCGGTCGTCCCGGCGCTGACCTGGCCCGATATCCGGACGGATATCGGTCGTGTCGGCCGTCGATCTTGGACCTGGCGCGGGTGGCGCTGGTTGGCTCGGGGCCGACCGATCAGCACCACGACGGGGAGAGTTCCGCATGCCCAACCTGGACCGCCGCCGCTTCCTCCGCGACGCCGCCGCCGGCACCGCCCTGGTCTCCACCGCCGGGCTCGCCGGCGCCACCCTGGCCGCGCCGGCGCAGGCCGCGCCGCCGGCCGCCGCGCCGGTCGCGGC
>NZ_QGSW01000173.1:0-12360 GCF_003176715.1 Micromonospora sp. S4605 | reverse complement strand
GGTGTCGTCGATCTTCACGTACAGTGCGGTCAAGAGGGTGTCCAGGTCTTGCGTCACAACATGATCCTGGATGCCCTCTCTTCATACCCAGACATCGACCCCTGACATCGGAACTACTCGTCTAGGACTCGGTCGAGGCCCACGACGAGCGGCGAGCGGTCCAGACGGCCTGTCGATGAATCGGCCGTACTGGCGGCTCGCCGGACGCAAAGTGACTGCATCTGCGGCATGACTCATGGACTGCTCAGGCGAACGGTGCAGACGATGCCGTCGAGTGCCCAGGCGCACCGTCGCTGCGCCCAGCAGGGTCGCGGCGGCCAGCGGCAGCCACAGCGCCGCCGCGCCCAGGCTGAGCAGACCGGTGATGATGACGGGGTCGGCGGCCCGGGCCAGGCCGTAGCTGAGCTGCCAGCGGGCGAGCGCGCGCCCCATCAGGTGTGGCGGTGCTGACTCGATCACCAGCGGCACGCTGCTGCCGGTGTAGAGGATTTCACCCAGCGTGAACGGCACGATGACCAGCGCGACGAGTATCGTGCCGGAGCCGCCGCCGGTCGCTCCGCCCAGCCAGAAGGCGAGGTAGGCGGCGGCGAGCAACAGGCCGGACCAGAACAGCACGGTGCGGTGCGGCCACTTCGCGAGGCGCACCACCACGACCAGTTGCAGCGCGATCACCATGACGGTGTTGGCGACGAAGATGGCCGAGGGCCACGCCAGGGACGCGTGCAGGTCCTGCACCAGCAGCAGCGGCAGGGCGATCTCGAGGATGTCGGCGTAGAACGCGTACGGGATGCCGGCCAGGGCCAGGATGGTGACGGTGCGTAGGCCAGCACCGCGGGCTTCCTTCGTTGCCGCAGCCGGGGCGGGGGCCGGAACAGGTTGCTCGGGCAGCGGCACCCGGGCGATCACCGCCGCGCCGAACGCGCACCCGAGAGCCGTCGCCAGCGCGAGCCAGCGGAGCACCTCCGGCCCGGTGGCGACCAGAACCGTGCCGAGCAGGGCGCCGGCGCCCAGGCCGGCGTTGCGCAGTGAGCGGCCCGCGGCCAGCGCCGCCGCACGCCGGGCCGGGCCGGCGAGCGCGGCGACCAGCGCGGAGTTGGTGGGTGGAGCGATCTGCGTGCCGACGCCGATGAGCACCGCACCGATCGCGAATCCGGCGATGCCGGGCACCAGGGCAAGCAGCAGCGACCCCACCGCCCGCACCAGTAGGGCGGTGACGGCGGGGGCCCGCCGCGCTCCGCGATCGATCCACCATCCGGCGAGCGGGACGGCGCCGAGGCCGGCCAGCATGCCGACGGTCAGCGTCATACCGGCCCGCGGCGCGCTGAGCCCGATCAGCACGGCGTAGATCACGATGAACGGGCGCAGCATCCCGGAGGTCGCTGCCTCGACTGTGGCGCTGAGGGCGTAGCGGCCGCCGCCCGGGATGCGGACCAGCTCACGAAGCGTCGTACGGGTGGTCGTCACGGCTCCGATCGTTCGGCCACACGGCTGCGAAGGGACCCAGGTTGGCCAGCGTCGTCAATCCAAGCCTCGTCGATTGACAGACGACGTCAATCGGTCTGCACTGGCGCGGACCCCTGCCATGATCGGTACCGTGGTCACCTCGGTCGACATCGCCGGCGTACCAGCCGATCGGATCCGGATAACGCCGTCGCCGCTCGCGGAGCTCGGCGCGGTGCTGCACGTGCTCGCGGAGCCGCAGCACCATCCGGACACCGCCGCGGCGGTTGCGAGGATGGCGGCCGCCCTTCCCGCGGAGCTGGCCCCAGACCTCGAGGAATTTGGTCTGCTCTGGCACTCCGGCCGGGCCGACTTTCTGTTCCCGTCCGATCCACGGCCGAGCCTGCGCGAGGAGCTGGACGACGTCGACCGCCTGGACGACGAGCGCTGGGTCGCTGCGGCGCTCGCCGCCCATCGGGCCGTCTCACCGGCGCCGCGAACGTGGTCGCCGCTGCGTGACCCGATCGTGCGGCAGCGGGCGCTGGCCGCGGCCCGCGCCCGAGGGCCGCGGCAGGCGGCGTGGGCGGAGCGGGTGCTCGCCGATCCGGCCGCCGAGCGCGAACGGGTACGACGCTTTCTGCTCGCCTGCGAGTCCGCCTTCTTCGGCACGGTCTGGAAACGCGTCCGCCCAGCGCTCGCCGAGGAAGCCGACCGTCGACGCTTCGACCTGGCCCGCGAGGGTATCGGCGCCCTCGGCCGGATCTCGCACGCGATCGGGGTCGACACCGAGCGCGGCGTTCTGACGATCGACAAGCTGCAGGACCAGACGGCAGACGGTCGCGGCGGCGGGATGACGCTCATCCCGAGCGCGTACGGCGCACCGCACATGACCGTCGTGTACGCGCCCGGCTGGCTGCCCGTGCTGCAGTACCCGGCACCCGGCTGGGACCCGCGCCCAGTGTTGCGGGTGGACGAGCTGGACGCTCGGCTGACCGCGCTCGCACACCCGCTGCGGCTACGTTTCTGCCGCACGCTCGCCCGAGGCCCGCACACGACCGGCGAGCTGGCCGACTACTGGCGGGTGACGGCGCCGGAGGTGTCCAGGCACCTCGCGGTGCTGAAGGCGGCCGGGCTGCTGATCTCGGCGCGCCGCGGCCGCTACGTGACGTACCGCCTGGACGTGGCGGCCTGCACCGGCCTGGGGCAGCAACTGGTGGACGTCCTCGGGCGCTGAACAGCCAGGGAGCGAGCCGCACTCCTACGATCGGACTTGGGGGGTGCCAGGAACGCTGTGCTCAGGGCGTGATCCGGGCCGCCACCGGCAGGTGGTCGCTACCGGTGGCCGGCAGCACCCACGAGCTCTCCGGCTTGACGCCTCTGACCAGGATCTGGTCGATCCGCACCACCGGGAACTCGGCCGGCCAGGTGAAGCCGAAGCCGTTCCCGGCCGCGTCCTGAGCCGAGCTCAACTGTGCGGTGATGCTGGCGAACGCACGGTCGTCCATGGTGCCGTTCAGGTCGCCGAGCAGCACCACCCGCTCGTTCTGCTCGGCGGCGATGGCCTGGCCGAGGGCCTGCGCGTTCCTGTCCCGGTGGGCCGTCCAGAAGCCCGCCTTGGGATTCACCCGCGCAGACCCCAGGTGGGCCACATACACCGCCAGCGGACCCTGGTCCGTGGTGACCGTGGTGCGCAGCGCCCGGGTGTAGGTCATCTTGATGTCGACCGGCTTGGTGTCCGCCAGCGGCCCGGCGTCCATCTTGATGTCGACCGGCTGGGTGTCCGACAGCGGCAGCTTGCTCCACAGCCCGACCGTGCCCTGCACCGTGTGGTAGGCGTACGTCTTCGCCAGCTCGCTCTCGTACGTGCCCCGGGCCTGCTCGGTCAGCTCAACCAGGGCCAGCACGTCGGCCCCGGCGGCCGCCAGGTCGCTGGCGGTGCCGGCCGGGTCCGGATTGCCGGCGCCGACGTTGTGCTGGGCCACGGTGAGGCCGCCGCCCGGGTGGGACTTGTCGCCGAGCAGCCCGCCGAAGAGGTCCAGCCACACCATCACCGGCAACAGCAGCGCGGCCACCGCGGCGGCGGAGCGGCGCAACAGCGCCCCGATCAGCAGTACGGGAATGAACAGGCCGAACCACGGCAGGAAGGTCTCCACCAGGCTGCCGAGGTTGCCGATCCGGTTCGGGACCTGCGCGTGCAGCAGCATGAACAGCCCGAGCAGCAGCGCCAGCGCCGCGAGCACCCGGCCGCGCTTCCAGGGGCCCGGCCGGGAGGCGGCGCGTGTCGCCCGGCGGATGCGCTCGCGCCAGGTCCCGGTGCCGGGACCCCGGCGGCCGACGCCACCCTGCCCGGTCTCCGCTGTGTCCACCTGCTTCATCGTCCGTCCTCGCTCACCACCGGTCACTGCCGCATCCTCAGGTCCTGGATGGGGTCGACATTCATTCTCGGGGCCGCAGCCGTCGCCCATCGCTGCATGGCGCAATTCGTGGTGCCAGGCCTCGTCGCGCACATTCGTACAGCCGGTATCCGGATCGCGCGAGGTGGCGGCGATGGTGGTGCGGCGCCCGACGTACCGCCCGAGGACTTCGACCCGGGTCGACACGTCACGCGCGCCGTAGGCCAGAATGCCTCCCATGGGCCTTGATCTCTACGTCGGACCGCTGACCCGCTACCACCTGAACGACTGGCTGACCATCACACAGCAGATCGGCGCGCAGGACGGATACACCGTGCGGGTCATCCGGGCGCAGGAGGACGAGGACCACGACATCGACCCCGACGTGGTGCAGGCCGCCGTACGGGACTGGCAGCAGTGGCTCGGGGAGGCACTCGGCGGCCCGGTGGACTGGTCGGAGGGCACGACCCAGCCGTACTGGACCGACAAGCCCGACTGGGACGGATTCGGCGCCGTGCTGCTGCTCGCCGCGTACGACGAGCGTCCGGACCTGCAGCCGAGCCCCTGGGACAAGCCGGACAGCCCGCGTGAGTTCGCCGACGCTCCCGCGTACCAGGCGGCCTCGGCGCAGCCCGAGCGCTACTTCACCCTGCTGTCCGGGGTGGAGTGGTGGTTGCCGCTCCCGACGGATCCGCTCGTGATCGAGGCGTCCCGACCGACGGGTCAGCCGACCCGGATGGGTTCGGTCGACCGGCTCGCGGCGGAGCTGCGCCTGCTGGCCGAACGCACCGGCCTCCTTGCCGGGTACGACCCCGCCGAGCTGCGGCGAGGGCTGTTCACCGACGACCCGACGGTGGAGGACCTCGCCCGGTTCGGCCTCGCGGTGATGCTCGACCTGGCCGAGACCGCGATCGAGCACCGCCAGCCTCTTCTCCTCGACTACTGACGTGCCCGGTTTCAGGACTTCGACCAGGACGTGACAGAGTTCGCCCTGGTCAGCAGCTCGTGTCGACGCAGCAGCAGGATGGCCAGCGCCAAGGCCGCGAAGGCGAGAGCGCTGAGCGGACTGGTGTGCAGCACGGCGACGTTGGTGACGGCTGCGCCGAGGAGCAGCCCCAGCAGGCAGAGCGCGGCGAGGGCTCGCACCCGTGGGATCACCAGACCCACCCCGCCGGCCACTTCGAGTGCGCCCACCACGAAGCGCAGCCACTGGCCGGCACCGATGTCGTCGAACAACTCGACCATGGTGGGGTCGCCGGTGAGCTTGAGCAGCCCGGCCCCGGCGATGGCGAAGCCGAGCAGGATCTGCAGCACCCAGGCGGTGATCGTGGCCGCTCTGCGGGTCTTCGGGAGTGCGGTCTTCCGTGGCACGGCCCTGTCCTCTCCTCGGGTCGGCACCTCGGTGGTGCCCGTCACCAGGAACGTCGAGGCCAGCGACCCGACCCGGACATCGGCGGGCCGAACTGGCTGGCTGGCACGGAGACGCATCGGCGGCGGGACGGGGCCGCGGGCGTGACGGGCTGGAGCCGGAGTGGCTGGTCGTTAATGGGTCGCGTGAGCCCAGTGGAGCTAGCAGGCTCGGGTCCATGACGAGCAGCGATCTGTGGGACGAGGACACCGCGGAGAAGTACGACGACCTCTCGGCCGAGATGTTCGCACCCCAGGTGCTCGACCCGGCGGTGGATTTCCTCGCCCGGCTGGCCGGCCCCGGCCCCGCGCTGGAGTTCGCGATCGGCACCGGTCGGGTGGCGATCCCGCTCGCCGCCCGCGGCATCCCGGTGAGCGGGATCGAGCTGTCGGCGCCGATGGCCGACCAGCTACGGCGCAAGGCGCCCGGCGAGCAGGTGCCGGTCGTCGTCGGTGACATGGCCACCACCAGGGTGCCGGGTCAGTTCTCGCTGGTGTACGTCGTGTGGAACAGCATCGGCAACGTGTGCACCCAGGACGAGCAGGTGGAGTGCTTCCGCAACGCCGCCCGGCACCTGTCGCCCGGTGGCCGCTTCGTCGTCGAGCTGTGGGTTCCGCCCATCCGGCGGTTTCCGCCCGGGCAGTCGGCGGTGCCGTTCGAGGTGACCGACCGACACGTCGGCTTCGACACGTACGACATGGTCACCCAGCGCGGGACCTCGCACCACTACCGGCGGCTGGACGACGGGAGTCTTCGGTACGGCTACAGCAACTTCCGCTACATCTGGCCGGCCGAGTGCGATCTCATGGCGCGGCTGGCCGGGTTGGAGCTGGAGCAGCGGGTGGCGGGCTGGGACGGCTCGCCCTTCACCTCCGACAGCGAGAGCCACGTGTCGGTCTGGCGCAAACCCGTCGACGCCTCCTGACGCGAAACTGCCCGGCCGGCGAGAGATCGCCGGCCGGGCAGTTTTTCGCTCTGGTCAGCTGGTGGCCAGGTCCTTCAGGCCCTCCAGCAGCTCGGCGAAGTCGGCGGTCTCCGCCGGCGGCGGCGTCTCGATCTTCACCGGCTTGCCGTAGTCGGTGTAGTCGACGGTCATGTCGCCCATCTTGCCCATGACCATGTGCACCCGGCGCGGCTGGTACTGCTCGTCGACCCAGAGATCGAGCTTGATCTCCTTGACGCCCTGCTTGGCGAACTCCTTCTCGACGTCCGCCCGCATCTTGGCGTCGACCTGGCCGAGGTAGGTCGCCACCGGCGCGGTGACGGTGTAGTGCACGGTGCGCGCCCCGTTCACCGTCTCCTCACCGACGACGGTGGTGCCCTCGGTGGCGAGCAGCGTCTTGACCTGCTTGGTCGGGTCGATGTCCTCGAACTGCTTGCTGAAGTCCATCCCCGACTGGGCGCCCGCGGCGGCCAGGTCCAGCTTCATCCAGCGCTTCCCGCCGGTGCTCTCGCGGTCCTCCTCCGGGATCTCGACGTAGAACACCGCACCGATCATGCGTACGGTGGTCGGGGTGCCGTCCGGACCGGCCGTCGTCATCTCGGCCTTGACCGGGTCGCCCAGGTCCATGACGCCCTGCATGGAGACCTTCTCGCCGCCGGCCGTGCCCTCCATCTTCACGGTCACGGAGTCGCTCTTGCCGGTGGCGTCGATCGTCTTCTGCAGCGATCCCTTGAGATCGGTTGCCAGCAGCTCCAGCACGCTCGGCTGCTTCGGCGCGTCGGACGAGCCCGACTCCGAGCCGCAGGCGGACACGGCGAGCGCCGTGAGCGCGGAGACCGCAACTACCGTGGTTTTCTTCCACAAGGACACGTGACAACTTCTTTCCCCGAAGGATGCTGGGACTTTCCCCAACAGACCGACGACACGCTAACCCAACCGGTCAATCTCGACGGGCCCCTCCCCGTCGGCCGCGGCGGATTGTCTCCGACTCGTATCCTGCGGCGGTGGACCTGGAGTTCAGCGGGGAGATCTGGTTCTGGCGCGGGCCGGCGCCGTGGCACTTCGTCACCGTCCCCGACGAGCAGTGCGCCGCCCTGGCGGCGACCGCCACGCTGGTCAGCTACGGCTGGGGCATGATCCCGGTGACCGCCCGGATCGGGGCGACCGACTGGCAGACCTCCCTCTGGCCGAAGGACGGGCGCTACCTCGTGCCGGTGAAGGCGGGCGTACGGAAGGCCGAGGAACTCGAGGTGGGCGACACGGTGACGGTCCGACTGACCGTCGACGCGTAGACCCCGCGCGCTACGCCGACCGTGCCTCGATCAGCGTGAGGTCGCGGACCGCGAAGCGGCGGTGTTCGCAGTGCTCCGCCAGCACCACCCGGAGGCACTCGCCGACCGGGTGCGACTCCACTCCCCACTCCGGCGTCAGCGCGGCGGTGCGGGTCTCCGCCAGCTCCGCGTCGGTGACCGCCGCGACGACCTCGCGCACCCGCCGCCGGCGGTCGGCGAAGACCGCCACCACGTCGGCGTACGAGGGGCGGGCGGCAAGGTCGATGCCGAGCTCGGCGGCGCTGGCCGGCGAGGTGTCCGTGGGGGGCAGGCCGAGCCGGTGGTACGGCGACGCCTCGTCGCGGATCAGCCGACCCACCCACACGTCGGTGGCGAAGACGAGGTGGCGCAGCGTCTCGACGAAGGACCACTCGTCGTCGACCCGCTGGTGGCGCGCGGCCTCGGGCAGCCGCTCGGCCCGGGCCAGGGTGTCCGCCCAGAGGCGTTCGAGGGTGTCCCACATCGCCCGGACGTCGTCGGCGGTGCGTACCGCGCGCAGCCGCACCCGTTCCGGGTGCCGCCGGTCCAGCTCGTCCGCCACGTACGCGGTGACGTCGACGTCGTCCACGACCACTCGGCCGCTTCCGCCGTGCCGGGAGACCTGGAGGTCGGCGACCGCCGAGGCGACGATCCTGACCCCGCTCAGGTCGCAGTCGCGGAACGTCGCGCCGGCCAGGTCGACGCTGTGGAACGCCGCGCCGGTGAGGTCGACGTTGCGGAACTCGGCCCCGGCCAGGTCGGCGTGCCGGAACGTGGCACCCCGGAACGCATCGGTGTCGGTGTGCTCTGCTGCCATCGCGCCATTGTGTCCGCCGGGTGCGACAGCCGCGGGGGCGTAACACCCAAGGCATCGAGGACGCCGGATGAATGGAGGAGAGTTGATCTCCGCCTCGGTCGCCACCTCCGGTGCGGCCGAACCTGCGACGTGACCGACTCGGACCTGGTGAGCACCTACCAGTGGGACCCGATCCTGCTCACCGCCAGCGGCGAGTTCGAAGCGGTACACGGCGGCGAGTACGTGGTCGACGCCGGCCTGGTCACCCGTAGCTGACCGAGCTCGGACGCGGAAGCGGTCCCGGTGCGCGCGCACCGGGACCGCTTCCTCGGTCGGTCAGCTCAGCCGCGACCAGAGCGCGTACTCGTGGTCGCGGACGAACTCGGTCGGCGTCCAGCGGCCCGAGGTGAGCGACTGCACGTGCGGGCGGCGCTCGGTGAACCGCTGCCAGCGGCCGTCCCGCCCGCCGTTCGGGTCGCCGTCCTCGGCGAACCGCGTCCAGGCGGCGATCATCCGGTCGGCGAGCCGATCCTGCTGCCGGGTCCGCGGCAGGAAGAGGTCCAGGTCGAACAGGTACGCCAGCTCGGCCATGTGCTGGGCCCGCCACGGGAAGCTCGGCTCGTCGTAGCCGACGAACCAGGGCGTCTGCTGCTCGGCGAACTCGAACATGTACGTCGGCGTCCACTTCGACAGCAGCTTCGCCGTGTCGTAGGTCGGCTTTGCCCAGTTCCGGTCGGTCCCGATGGTCGACAGGGCCAGCCCCGCCGAGTTGTCGTACGCCGACAGCGGGTACCGGGCCAGGATCGCGTCGGCGTCGGCGCCGTACTGCTCGCGGACCGTCGACTCGTACGCCTCGGCCGGGATGGGGCTGCCGCCCGGGTTGACCTCCAGGCCGCCGTACATGCCGTTCTCCTCGTCGTGGTTCACCCCGACCAGGACGGGGACCCGGTTGAACCGGCCGGTTCGCAACGCCTCGGCCGGGCTCAGCGGCAGCAGCGGCGTACCGGACACCGGCCGCGGCTCGCCCCACGGGCCGTACGCCGCCAGCAGCTCGGCCACCGTGGTCTCGGCCGACCGCAGGCACGCGGCCACGTCGGCGGCGTTCGCGCAGCCGACGGTCTCGATCACGCCGGCGCTGTCCGCCTCCGCCTCGGCCCGGGTACGCGAGCCGCCCGCCGCGCACGGCGCGCTCTGGACGATCGCCCGCTGGAACAGGCCCGCCGACATCGGTGAGGCGAGGTGGTCGCAGACCGTGTACCCGCCGCCGGACTGGCCCATGATCGTGACGTTGCCAGGGTCGCCGCCGAACGCGTCGATGTTCGCCCGTACCCAGCGCAGCGCGGCCTGCTGGTCCTCCAGCGCCAGGCTGCCCGAGCCGTAGGGGGAGCCGGCGTCGAGCGCCGGGTGGGTGAGGAACGACAGGACGCCGAGCCGGTAGTTCATCGAGACCACCACGGCGTCGGTGGCGAGCCGGTCCGGCCGGTACATGTCGCCGGTGCCGAACATCAGGCTGCCGCCGTGGATCCACACGATGACCGGCAGGTCGTCGCCCTTCTGTCCGGGCGTGGTGACGTTCAGGTGGAGGCAGTCCTCGGCCTCGCCGGGGACGCCGATGGGCAGGCCGACCGGCTGGGCGCAGGCCGGGCCCGGGCGGGTGGCGTCGCGTACCCCGGTCCAGTTCGGCGGGGGCGCCGGTGACGTCCAGCGCTGCGGCGGCGCCGCGTACGGGATGCCCTGGAAGGACCGCAGGCCGGCGGTGACCGTGCCACGGACCGCGCCCTGGTCGGTGCCGACGACGGCGGGGTCGCCGCGACCGGCGACCGCCGGCGCGGCCGCTCCGGCCGTCAGCGCGGTCAGCATGGCGAGCGCCAGGCCCGCGAGGGTCCGCTTCCGGCGGCGGGACGGGGTCTGCATGGCGGTTCTCCTGTCGGTGGGAAAGGACCGGAGTGGTCGTGCCGAGAACCGTAGGGCATGTTTGGGCGATCGCGCAAGACGATCGCCCAAGGCGTTCGCCTCAGTCGGTCGTCCAAGGTGCTGCTACCCTGCCCACCATGGGGAATCGCGAAGCCCTGCTCGCCGGGGCCAGGACCTGCCTGCTGGAGAAGGGCTTCGACCGGACGAGCGTGCGCGACATCGCCACCACGGCGGGCGTGAGCATGGCCGCGATCGGCTACCACTTCGGCTCGCGGGAGAACCTGCTGTTCCAGGCGCTCTTCTCGCTCCTCGACGAGTGGGGCGACCTGGCCGGGCGGGCCCTGGTGCCCGCCGACGCGCCGGACCTCGGCCCGGAGCAGGCGTACGAGCGGATGTGGGACGACCTGCTCGCGCAGGCCCGGGCGCACCCGAAGCTCTGGCTCACCTCGGTCGAGCTGTTCATGCAGGCCCAGCGGCAGCCGGACCTGCTGCCGCAACTCGCCGACGGGATGCGGCAGGGGCGCAGCGGAATGGCCGCGATCCTGGCCAGCGTGCCCGAAGCGGAGGTGCCGGACCGCACGGTCCGGACCCTCGGCACGGTGCAGCTCGCGCTGATGTCCGGCGTGGTCATGCAGGCGCTCGCCGACCCCGACAACGCGCCCACCGGGGCCGACGTCGTCGCGGGGCTGCGCGCACTGGCGAAGATCCTCGGCTGAGACGGCCGTTCCCGGCAGCCGAGCCTCGTCCCGGCACCATTCGTGCCGGTCCACCATCGCCGGATGCCGGCTTCGGCCCGGAGCCGCTCGGGTGCGTCGGCGCTCGCGACGACCGGCGGCGGCGTCCTGTCGTTGATCCGGCTGCACCCGTCGATCACCCGGACGACGGTGGGGGCACCGACCGTCGAGGAGGACGCCGTGACCAGTCAGCGGGAGACCGTGCAGGTCGATCCGGACCTGTTCCGCGCCGTGTACGACTCGCCCGCCTCGCTGCCCGGCGAGCACCGGTGGACCACGCCCGAGTCGGACGTCCGGCGGATCGAAAAGCTGCTCGGCATGCCGCTGCGCAGCATCGGCGCGCCGCTCTGGGTCAGCGGCGACCATCCGGACTGCCCGAAGTGCGGCCGCCGGATCAGCTGGTACGACATCGTCTCCTCGGCGCTGACCGGGGTGCACGACCCGATGATGATCGCGACGGTGATCCTCGGCGACCGCAAGTACGTGAACACCGAGATCCCGGCCGCGATCGCCGGGGTGAACTGCTCCGACTGCCGCACCCCCATCGAGGGGCTGCGCAGCTTCAAGTGCCACAACTGGGCGTACGCCTTCGAGGCGCTGGAGGAGGTCAAGCAGCGGATGTCCGGCGGTCTCGCCGCCGGCTGACGGCTCCCCGCCCGATCAATCGGTGGCGGTCAGCTCGCGGACGTGCCGCAGTCCGGGACGGCCGTCGAGCAGCACCTCGCCCACCGGGGTGAACCCGGTGCGCCGGAGCACCGCCCGTGAGCCGGCGTTGTCCAGCGTGGTGTCGGCGACCAGCCGGCGCAGGCCGTACTCGTCGCGGGCCAGCTCGCAGACCCGGCGGACGCCCTCGGTAGCCACGCCCCGGCCGGCGACCCGCTCGGCCACCCGGTAGCCCAACTCGGCCTCGCCGTTCGCGACGTCGACCAGGTTGAACCGGCCGATCACCGAGCCGTCGTCATCGACCAGGACGTGGAAGTGGCACCGGCCGGTGGCCTGCTCGGCGAGGAGCGCCGCGTGCCGCGCGGCGAACCCGGTGAAGTAGTCGTCGCCGCGGTCCGGCACCGTACGCGCGAACCACTCCCGGTTCTCCCGCTCGAACCGCAACACCGCCTCGGCGTGCCGCTCCGCCAGGCGCTCAAGATCAGCCACCGCGCCACCCTACCGACCACCCGCCGCTGCCGCCCCCGACTTTCACCCTGGCGACGCCGGCGAGGACGCGCGGCGGCGGTGACCTCGCGCGACCCGGGAAGATCGCGCTGGAACATGGATGTAGTGGTCTCCCAGCTACCTCGATGCCACTACATCCTGGTTACAGCGCGAACCTGCGGCGCGATCTTTGCGGCGCGATCCTGCGACGTCGCGCGGCGCGAGGCGCGGAAACCGGGCGCGGCGCGGAACGCGGGGCTCGGATCAGCGGTG
>NZ_QGSW01000017.1:0-12486 GCF_003176715.1 Micromonospora sp. S4605 | reverse complement strand
CCGCTGACCCCCGCCCCTGCCCCCGCCCGCCGGTCAGGAGGAGCTGTGCGGCGCTGTCGATCCGCCGACCTCATGGCCGACCGGGCGGGGGTCCGGAGGCGTGGGCGCGGGGCGCTCGAACCCGGGTCACGGTCAGGACCAGGAGTGCGAGGACCAGCGCGGTCATCGCGATCGCGCCCGGGGCCTTGCTGAACCGGGCCAGCGTGGTGCCGTCGGGCAGGGTGAGGAAGGCGGCGAGCGCAGCGGGCAGCGCGAACCAGACGGTCCGGGCCGCGGCGACCGCGAGCAGGGCCAGCGGCCAGGTGAGGTACCAGGGGTGGACGACCGGGGCCAGGGCGACGGTGGCGGCCAGGGCCAGCCCGGCGGAGCGCAGCGCCACCCGAGGGCGGGCCGCCTCGATCCGGGCCACCCGCAGCCGGACGTCGTTCAACCGGCGCAGCGCCCGCCAGGCCCGCCACCAGAGCACCACCAGCAGCACGGCGAGCAGCAGCAGGGCCACCGCCCGGGTCACCGGCACGGCGCGCGGGTCCCGGCCGGCCAGCGCGCCGGCGTAGTCGACGACGAAGCCCACCGCGGTCGGCGGTGAGGTCCACTGCTCGGAGTCGCCGCTATGGGCCAGCCCACCGACCCAGCCGAAGCCGAGCCCCGCGGCGAGCGCGGTGACCGCGAGCGCGGCCAGCACCCCGCCGGCCAGCCAACCGGCGGCCCGCAGCAGCGCCCCGAGCGTGTAGCGGCCGTGCACCGCGGCCAGCCCTGCGAACGGCAGCACCACCAGCGCGGTGGCCTTCACCGCCACCGCCAGCCCGAGCAGCGCCCCGGCGACCAGCAGCGCCCGTGGCCGCCCGGGCAGCCGGACCAGCACCAGCAGGGCGAACGTCAGCAGGCCGAGCAGCACCGCGTCGTTGTGCGCGCCGGCCAGCAGGTGCACCCCGACCAGCGGACAGGCCAGCACCAGCCAGGCGGCGCGGCGGGTGGGCACCCCGGCGGCCCGGGCCAGCCCGGGCAGGCAGAGCGCGGTCAGCAGCATCCCGGCCAGCGCGATCAGCCGCAGCACCACCAGGGTGCCGACCAGTCCCCCGCCCAGGGTCACCGCGAGCGCGGCCAGCAGCACGAAGAACGGCCCGTACGGGGCCGGGGTGTCCCGCCAGATCGGCGCCACCGCGTCCACCCACGGGCAGCCCGCCCCGGCCACCCCCGTCGCGTACGGGTCGACGCCGTGCGCGTACGCCCAGCCCTGGCAGGCGTAGGAGTAGACGTCCCGGCTGCCCAGTGGCGGGGTGAGCAGCAGCGGCACCGCCCAGAGCCCGGCGGTGCGGTACGCCCACCCGGTCGACGGGGCGCCCCGGCGCAGCGCCCACCACGCGCTGACCAGCAGCGCGGTCCCGACCAGCCACCCGGCGACGACCAGCGGGCCGCGGTCCGCGCGCCAGGTCGGCGCGGTGGCGGTGCCCGGCAGCGCCCCACCGAGCCAGCCGGTGACCGCCAACAGCACCGACCCGGCCAGGCCGGCCCAGCGGGCGAGCCGGGCGGCACCGGGTGACGGCGAATCACCCGACGGCGGAGCGTCGGGCGGCTCCGGGGCGTCGGGTGACGGCGGGGCGGGTGGGGCGCCGGGATCGCTCACCGGCGCACCTTCCCTCAGTCGACGGCGACCGGCCGGCGGGCCGCCCGAGCCGACCGTACCAAGCGGACCACCACCACGATCACCAACAGCGTCATCAGCGGCGCACCGACCGTCTTGGTGAACCTCGGCAGGCCGGTGCCGTCGGCCAGCACCAGGAACGACGAGACCAGCGCCACCACCGTGAACCAGCCGATCCGGTGCCGCGACGTGGCCGCGAGCACCGTCAGCGGCCAGATCCAGTACCAGGGGTGGTAGAGCGGGGCCAGCGCCACCGTGGCGGCCAGCGCGAGCCCGGCGTGCCACAGCGGGTCGCGGGCGCGGGCCCGCCACCAGAGCCACACCAGCACCAGCGCGAGCACCGCCATCCCGATGCCCCGGGTGACCGGCAGCGGATCACCGTGCCAGCCGAACGGCACGGCCAGGTAGCCCACGGTCTGCCCGACCGCTGTCGACGGCGAGGTCCAGGCGATCACCAGGCCGCCCTGCTCCAGCCCGGCGATCCAGCCGAAGTCCAGGCCGGCGGCGAGCGTCACGCCCGCCACCGTCGCGACCGCCCCGCCGACCACCCAGCCGCCGTCGCGGATCAGCGCCCGGATCGAGTACGCCCCGGCGATCGCGGCCAGCGCCGCGAACGGCACCGCGACCAGCGCCGTCACCTTGACCCCGCCGGCCAGCCCGAGCAGCACACCGCCGGCGAGCAGCGGGCCGGGGCGACCCGGCCGGGACACCACCACCGCCAGCCCGGCCACCAGCAGCCCCACCATCAGCGCGTCGTTGTGCGCGCCGGAGACCAGGTGCACGGCGACCAGCGGGCAGGCCAGCGCCAGCCAGAGCGCCCGCCCGGCCGGGACCCCGCACCGGCGGGCCAGCACCGGCAGGCAGGCCGCGGTCAGCGCCACCCCGACCACCGCCATCAGCCGGAACAGCACGATGCTGCCGGTCAGCGACCCGGTCGCCTTGACCGCCGCGCCGGAGAGCACCACGAACAGCGGCCCGTACGGCGCCGGGGTGTCCCGCCAGATGTAGGAGATGGTGTCCAGCCACGGGCAGGGCAGCGCCGACACACCCTGCTCGTACGGGTTGATCCCGGCCGCGTAGCTGGCGCCCTGGCAGGCGTACGCGTAGACGTCCCGGCTGCCCAGCGGCGGGGCGAACAGCAGCGGCAGCAGCCAGAGCCCGACGGTGACCAGGGCCCAGCGGGCCGACGGCACCCGGTCGCGCAGCGTCCACCAGGCGTACGCCATCAGCGCGGTGCCGACCAGCCAGGCGGCGATGATCAGCGGCCCGTTCGGGCCCTGCCAGATGCTCACCGGGGTGGGGCGCAGGTTTCCGTCGGGCAGCGCGCCGCCGAGGAACGCGGCGACGGCGAGCAGCGCCGAACCCGCGAGACCGGTCCAGCGCGCGAGGTGGTGGGGCACGCCGACATGCTGCCAGTACGGTCGCCGACGGCGAGCACCGGACCAGGAGTTGTCTCCGGCGGACGGCCCGACGCTCCGCTGCGGCGGCCCGCCGGCGGCCCCCTGGAGACCTAGGCAGTGGTCAGTAGCGGCACGCCCTCCACCACCCGCCGGACGCGGTAGTGCTCGGCGAGGATCCGGCTCAGCTCACCGGATCTGTCCACCCTTCCCGGGTCGCTGTCCAGCACGATCAACGCCGGGCGCCGCGGACCGTCGAGCATGGCCCGCAGGCGGGGCAGCGCGTCGGGGATCTTCTCTATCGGCTTGCCCCACAGGTACGGGTAGTCGGTCGTTCGCTGCGCGAGGAAGTAGATGTTGCTCCTGGAGATGAGGACGAAGATGCGGTCGTCCGGCACCGTCTCGGCCCGGATGGCCGCCGCGATCCGTTCGTCCCGACGGGCGAGGCCGTGGTAGGGGATCCGCTGCTGCCGTTCCTCGGCGGTGGCCGGCACCAACGCGCCGAGCCAGATGAGCTGGGGCAGCAGGACCGTCGTGGCTGCCGCTGCCCGCAGCCGGGGCCGGCGGACAGCGGCGACCGCTGCTGCGGCCGCCACCGTGAGCGGCGGAAGCAGCTGTACGTAGTAGTGCGGCCAGTACGAGCCACCGACGTTCACACCCAGGGCCGCGCCACCGAGCCAGGCGAGCAGGACGCGCCTCGCCGGCCGTGCGCCGCGCAGCAGCCAGAGTCCGACGGCGGCCGCCCCCGCCACCACCGCCAGGTCCCGGGCGGCCGGACCGAGGCTGCCGGTGAAGTCGGCCCAGCGGGCGGCGGGTCCGGCGGCGGGTTCGGCCATTGCGCTGAACTGGTAGCCGACCAGCGCCGTCCAGTACTCGCGCCAGCCCAGGTGCCAGCCGTGCAGGGCGGACAACCCGACTGGTGCGGCGGACGCACCGAGGAAGAGCGCCTGGGGTGACCCGATGATCCGGCCGGACCGCGGACGGAGCAGGACCACGACCAGACCGACGGCTATCCCGTCCAGGCCGGACAGCTTCATCGTCATGGCGACGCCCGCCGCAAGGCCGGCCGTGACGAGCCAGATCGCCGACTGGTACCGGAGCCAGAGCAGGGCAGCGGCCACGGCCAGGGTCGCCGGGAAGCTGGCGAGGAGTTCTCCGTTGAGGGTGAACCCCTCGATGTTCGGGGCGACTCCCGCGATGGCGTACAGCCCTGCTGCGGCCACCCCCGTCCGGGAATCCACGAGGAGCCAACCGATCAGTCCGACCAGCACCGTGATGCCCAGGCCCGCGAGCACCGCACCGAGCCGGATGGTCCACCCGTCGTCATCGAGCCAGAGCAGGAGCCGGTACGTCAGGAGCAGCCCCTGCGGGCGGTCGAGCCACGCCTCCCCGTACAACCGGGCACCCCGGGACCACTGCTGTACGACGTGCGCGTAGCCCCCCTCGTCCATGCCGAGCCCGGTCCAGAGGAAGGGCAACCGGAGCAGAGCGGCGGCCAGCCCGCACGCCAGGATCATTCCTGCCGCCCGACGGGTGGCGGGGCTGCGACGGTCAGGGCCGATGCCGCGTCATCCTCTCCTTCTCGGCACCGCCTGTCTCCGGCGGTCAGCGGGCCGGCGCTTACCCGATCTGCCCCCGATCACGCCTCGTCCGGCAGCCGCCATTCGAGGTCGCGGCGACAGCCAGCGGTTCACTCTGGTCCCGGCCGGCATCCGGGTTCGCCACGGGCGTGGTGGGCGGCCGGCCCCACTAGCAGTGGTTCGCCGGTGCGAGGCTGCTGGAGATCGAGAACTGACCTGGCACCCGGACCCGCACCTCGGTCCACCCGTCCGCGCCGGGCCGCAGACACCCGCCGGCCCCCTGGAGCGACAGCCACCGCGACCAGCGCACCCGCACCGGCACGTCGCCGGGGGCGTCGGCGACGAACCGGACGGCGGACCGACCGGAGCTGACCAGCCGGCCCGGTGCGCCGACCAGCGGGGTCGGGTCGACCACCGCGTAGAGCCGCCAGGTGTCGTCCCGCCACACCTCGCGCAGCTCCGGCTGACCGGCGGCGACCAGGGCAGCCTCCTGCCGGGCGTACCGGTCGGGCGGACTGTCCGGGGCCAGCGCGACGTACTCGACCGCCTCCCGGCGCAGCCACCTGGCGTATTCCTCGGGGGTCAGGTCGTCGGCGTAGAAGAGTCCGTTGCGGTCGGTGTCGACCTGCCGCTCCCAGCCCCGGGCCAGCGGCACGGTCGCCGGCAGGTACGCGGACTCCCAGTGGTCGCGCAGCGGCACCACCTCGACCCGGCCCACCGGTTGCCGGCGGGCCAGCTCGTCGACGAGCGGCTGGTAGAACGCGGCGGCACTCTCCGGCGAGCCGGCCCGGGCCAGGTCGCTGGTCATCACCGGGTTCTGCCACCAGACGCAGGCGGCAAGGAGCCCGGCCAGCCACGGGCCGGGCAGCGAAGCGTAGCCGGCGAGCAGCGGCAGGGCGAAGAGCATCGGCAGCCGCAGCGCGTTGGAGCCGATCGGGCTGGGCACCGCCTGGGCGGCGACCAGCAGCAGCACGGTCAGCGTGGCGCCGACCCGCAGCACCCGACGGCGACGCGGCACCACGAAGAACACCGCCACAGCCAGCGCCACGTTGATCCGCATCGACTCGGCACTGAACGGCTGGGTGCCGCCGTTGCCGAACAGCAGCGCCATCGGGGCAAGGGCGAGCGCCGGGGCAAGGCAGAGCGTCAGTCCCTCACCGAGCGGGCGGTCGACCCGCCAGCCGCCGGGCAGCGGTCGGCCCGGGCCGGGCATCCGGCGCAGGCTGGCCAGCAGCAGGGCCGCGCCAGCCAGGCCGGTGAACAGCCCGGCGACCGGGCTGGCCCAGGTGGCGAGCGCGGCAAGCAGCCCGGCCAGAACCAGCCGCCCGGGGCGGGCCGGTCGATCGGCGGAGGCCGCGCAGAGGGCGAGCAGGCCGAGCGCCAGCCCGACGGCGAAGGTGATCCGGCCGCTGACCAGGTTGCCGACCAGAACCACCGCGCCAAGTACCCCGGCCAGCACGGGGCGGCGGGCCCGGTGCCGGGCGAACAGCCAGCCCAGCGCCCCGGCGGCGAGCACCGCGGCGACCGCCCCGAGCGGCCGGGGCCCGGTCCAGGCGGCCAGGCGAGCAACGAACAGGCTGTAACCGTACTGGTCGACGCCGCCGTACCAGCCGAGGTCGACGGGGGTGCCGTACCGGTCGGCGAACTCCGCCCGGGCCACCTGGGCAGCGAGGTCGGTGCCCATCGGCGGGGCGAGCAGGAACGCCACGGCCAGCAGCAGCGCCGTGCCGGCCGCGGGCAGCCAGGCGCGCCCGGTGAGCAGCGGAAGAACGATCCGCGGTGATCGATGGGCAGGGCGACTGTCCTGCGCCTCAGGCATCGAGCACCCGTTCCATCGCCGCCCGGGACCGCCGGCCGGTGCGCAGGTACTCGTCGAGGAACTCGCCGGGATCGTCCCGGCCGAGCAGCCGGACCACCCCGGCCAGCTCCACCCCGTGCCGGGGCAGCTGGTCGCCGGCCCGGCCGCGGACCAGCATCAGCGCGTTGCGCACCTGCGCGGCCAGGGTCCAGCCGGCGGCCATCGCGGCGGCGTCCGCCGGGTCGACCAGGCCGGCGTCCCGGGCCGCCGCGAGGGCGTCGAGGGTACGCGTGCCGCGCAGCGCCGGGTGCGCCCCGCCGTGGCGCAGCTGGAGCAGCTGTACGGCCCACTCGACGTCGGCCAACCCGCCCCGGCCCAGCTTGGTGTGGGTGGCCGGGTCGGCGCCGCGGGGCAGCCGCTCGTGCTCCACCCGCGCCTTGATCCGGCGGATCTCCACCACCTGCTCGCGGGTCAGCCCCTCGGCCGGGTAGCGGACCGGGTCGACCAGCGCCTCGAACTCGGCGCCCAGGTCGGCGTCGCCGCAGACGAACCGGGCGCGTAGCAGCGCCTGCGCCTCCCACACCTTCGACCAGCGGGCGTAGTACTGGGCGTACGCGGCGAGGCTGCGGACCAGCGGCCCCTGCCGGCCCTCCGGGCGCAGGTCCGCGTCCACGCCCAGCGGCGGGTCGGGGGCGGGCAGGGCGAGCAGCCGGCGCAGCTCCTCGGCGACGGCGTGCGCGGCAGCGCTGGCCGCGCTCTCGGCGGCGCCCGGCGGCGGGTCGTAGACGAAGAGCACGTCGGCGTCGGAGAGGTAGTTCGACTCGTACCCGCCGAGCCGGCCCATGCCGATCACCGCGAACCGCAGCCCTGGCAGCTCGGGCCGGCTGGCCCGGGCGACGCGCAGCGCCGCGGCCAGCGTGGCGTCGGTGACGTCGGCCAGCGCCGCGCCGACCGCGGTGACATCGGTCAGCGCCGGCGCGGCGCGTCCCGCGCCGTCCGGTCGGGGTGGGGCGGGAGCCAGCGAACCGGCCCGGCTCAGCACGTCGGCGCAGGCCAGCCGGACCAGTTCCCGGCGACGCAACGCGCGGACCGCCCCGGTCGCCTCGACCGGGTCGGCGTGCCGGGCGGCCGCGGCGGCGAACCCCTCGCCGAGCACCTCCCGCGGGCGCGGGGTCAGCTCGCTCTCCTCGGCCAGCAGGCGCAGCGCCTCCGGCTCCCGGGCCAGCAGGTCGGCGGCGTATCGGGAGGAGGAGAGCACCCGGGCCAGCCGGCGGGCGACCGGGCCCTCGTCGCGCAGCAGCCGCAGATACCAGGGGGTGCTGCCGAGCTTGTCGGAGACCTGCCGGTAGTTGAGCAGGCCGCGGTCGGGTTCGGGAGCGTCGGCGAACTCGCTGAGCAGCACCGGCAGCAGGGTGCGCTGGATGGCGGCGGTGCGGCTCACCCCGCCGGTGAGGGCCTGCAGGTGGCGCAGCGCCCCGGCCGGGTCGGCGAAACCGAGGATCTCCAGCCGGTGCCGGGCCGCCTCCGGGGTCAGCCGCAGCCCGTCGGCGGGCACCCGGGCCACCGACTCCAACAGCGGCCGGTAGAGCAGCTTGGCGTGCAGCCGGCGTACCTCGGTGGCGTGGGTGACCCACTCGGCGCGGAACTCCTCGACGGCGCTGCGGCCCGGCGTGGCCTGGTAGCCGAGCGCGGCGGCCAGCCAGCGCAGCCCGACCGGCTCGGCCGGCACGGTGTGGGTGCGGCGCAGGCCCTGCAACTGGAGGCGGTGCTCGACGGTGCGCAGGAAGCGGTAGCCGCGCAGCAGCGCCTCGCCGTCGGCCCGCCCCACGTAGCCGCCGGCCACCAACGCGCGCAGCGCCGGGATGGTGCCGGGCACCCGCAGCGACTCGTCGCCGCGCCCGTGCACCAGTTGCAGCAGCTGCACCGCGAACTCGATGTCGCGCAGCCCGCCCGGGCCGCGCTTGATCTCGCGCTCCAGCTCCTTCGGCGGGATGTTGTCGATGATCTTGCGGCGCATGGCACGGACGTCCTCGACGGCCTCCGGCCGCTCGGCCGCCCGCCACAGCAGCGGGGCGAGCTGGTCGATCCACTCCCGCCCGAGCGCCAGGTCGCCGGCGGCCGGCCGGGCCTTGAGCAGGGCCTGGAACTCCCAGGTGCGGGCCCAGCGCCGGTAGTAGGCCAGGTGGCTGGCGAGGGTACGCACCAGCGGCCCCCGGTTGCCCTCCGGGCGCAGCGCGGCGTCGACCGGCCAGGCGACCAGCCCGCAGATGTGGATCAGCCGGGTGGCGACCGTGGTCGCCGCGGCGAGATCGGCGTCCTCGGCGGCCACGAAGATCACGTCCACGTCGGAGACGTAGTTCAGCTCGTCGCCGCCGCACTTGCCCATCGCCACCACGGCCAGCCGGGGCTGGGCCGTGCCCGCCGGCAGTTCACCGACCGCGATCCCGTACGCCGCCGCGAGGGTGGCGTCGGCCAGCGCGGAGAGCGCGGCCATGGTCTGCTCCAGGCCCCGCCCGCCGGTCAGGTCGGCCGCCGCGATCCGCAGCAGCGCCAGCCGGTACGCCCGGCGCAGCACCGCGATCGGGTTGCCGTCGCCGGTCAGGTCGAGCCGCCCCTCGGCGGTCGGCGCGAGCCCGTCCAGGGCGGTGCGCAGCGCCGTCCACTGGTCCGGGTTGGCCACCAGGTGGTCGCCGAGCGCCGACGAGGCGCCGAGCACCGCGAGCAGCCGGCGCCGCAGCCCCGGGTCGTCACCGAGCGCGGCCAGCAGCGCCGACCCGGCGCCGATCCCGGCTACGGATTCCGCCGCGCCGCCGCCGTCCGGGTGCGCCGCCCCACCGGTGCCGCCGCGCTGTCCGGCGGCGGCCGCGGCCCGGTTGCCGGTGGCGCGGTTGTCGGTCGCGCTCGCCCGGCGCTCGGCCTCCACCAGGCGGTGCAGTTGGCGCAGTGCCAGGTCGGGGTCGGCGGCCCGGGACAGCGCCGCCAGCAGCTCCGCCGCCGGCTCGTCCGTCGGCTCCTGGGCGTCCGGCCGCCACAGGCCCAGCCCGTCCGGGCCGAGCAGGTCGGCCGCCCGCGCCCCGCCGTCGTCCTCGCCGATCCCGAAGCCGTAGCGGGCCAGCCGCCCGGCGGCCCTGGTCGGCCGGCTCATCCCTGCCCGAGCAGCGGCAGGCTGCGCCGCGGCCCGCTGTCGTCCAGCTCGCCGAGGGCCAGCGCGGCGAACCGGGCGGCGAACGGCTGCCAGACCTCCTCGACGTCGACCATCACCCCGTGACAGGCGGCCACCACCAGCTCCGGGTCGTAGCCGAGCTCGGCCAGCATGGTGGAGTCGGTGGCCCAGTCGGCGATCATCGCGGTGTCGCACTCGATGTGGAACTGCAGCCCCCAGGCCCGGTCACCGAGGCGGAACGCCTGGTGCGGGTAGCGGGTGGAGGCGGCCAGCAGGGTGGCGCCGCGGGGCAGTTCGGTGATCTCGTCGGCGTGCCACTGGAGCACGTCCGGGATCAGCGGCACGTACCGGAAGAGCGGGTCGGCCTCGGCGGCGTCCCGACGACCGACCACGGCCGGGCCGATCTCCGGCCCGGACGGGCTGCGCTCCACCTGACCGGCGTGCGCGGTGGCCAGCAGCTGCGCGCCCAGGCAGATGGCCAGGGTGGGCACCCGGTGCCGGACGGCCTTGCGGAGCAGCCCCTCCACCGCCGGGAACCAGGGCGCGCCCGGTGATCCGTCCGGCAGCGGGTACGCCTGCTGCTCGCCGCCGAGCACCACCAGTGCCGCGTACCCCGCCAGGTCGGCGGGGAGCTCGTCACCGGCGTGCGGCCGCACCACCCACAGTTCCAGCCCGGCCTCGGTCAGCCACTCGCCCAGCCGGCGGGCGTCGTCGGTCGGGTCGTTCTCGATCACCAGCGCGGTTGCCACGCCGTCGAGGCTAGCCGGTGCGCCGTCGAACCCCGGAGCGGCTCCACGCGCGCCACGCGCACGCCGGTGCCGTCACCCGCCGGAGCGGGCGGGGGTCGGGGTGCGCAGGGCATCCAGCATTCGGGACAGCGCCGCCCAGGTGTCGTCGAGGGCGGCCGGATCCGTCGTCCCGGCCAGCCAGAGCGCCGCCTCGTTCATGGCGCCGGAGAGCAGCCGGGCCAGTGGCGCGACCGGCTGCCGGCCGATCGTCCCGGAGTCGACCAGCTCGGTCAGCGCCTCGGCCAGGTGCCGGCCGGAGGTCGCCTCGTCCAGCGCGCGCCACTCGTTCCAGCCGAGCACCGCCGGGCCGTCGACCAGCATGATCCGTTGCAGCTGCGGATCGGTGCTCGCGGTGAGGAAGGCCCGGCAGCCGGCGGTGAACCGGGACCACGGGTCGTGGTGGGCGTCGGCGGCGGCCGCCACCCGGTCGGCGACCTCCTGCTGCACCTCCGCGAGGACCGCCCGGAACAGGTCGGGCTTGCCGGTGAAGTGGTGGTAGAGCGCGCCCTTCGTGACCCCGGCGGCCTGGACCAGCTCCGCCAGCCCGACGGCCGCGTAGCCCTGGGTGGCGAAGAGCCGCCGCCCCTGGCGCACCAGCGCCGCCCGGGTCTGTGCGCGCTGCCGGGCCCGGATCCCCTGCGTCATTCGACCCTCCATTGACATACCAACGGTACGCGAACTAGCGTCCTTCGCATACCGATGGTATGCGAAAGGGGCTCCGCCATGAACCTGACCAGCTTCTATCCGGTCGTCTGCACCGACCGGCTCACCGAGGCCCGCGACTTCTACCAGGGACACCTGGGCTTCGAGCCGACCTTCGAAGCCGACTGGTACGTGAGCCTGCGCCGACCCGGCCCGCCGGAGTACGAGCTGGCCCTGCTCGACCACCGGCACCCGACCCTGCCGGCGGCGTACCGGGCCCCGGTGCGCGGGCTGCTGCTCAACCTCGAGGTGAGCGACGTCGACGCCGAGTGGGAGCGCCTCGCCGTCCGGGCCGGCCTCCCCGTCGCACTGGAGCTGCGCAGCGAGGACTTCGGCCAGCGGCACTTCATCCTGGCCGCCCCGGACGGCGTCCTGATCGACGTCATCACCCCCATCCCGCCGACCGGCGAGTGGGCGCAGCGGTACGTCGCCGGATGAGTCCCCGGCGCGACTAGGCTCTGCCGCTGTGCCCGACCACACCGCGCCCGAGCAGCCGTCCGTCCTCCGCCCGCCGGTGCTGCGCCCCGGTGACACGGTGATGCTGGTGTCGCCGTCCGGGCCGACCCGGCCGGAACGGGTGGCCCGCGGCATCGAGCTGCTCACCGGCTGGGGGCTGCGGCCGAAGCTGGCGCCGAACGCGTACGCCCGGCAGGGGTACCTGGCCGGCGCGGACGAGTTGCGGGCCGCCGACCTGAACGCGGCGTTCGCCGACCCCGAGGTGCGCGGGGTGATCTGCACCCGGGGCGGGTACGGCGCGCAGCGGGTGGTGGACGCGATCGACATGGCCGCCGTACGCCGGGACCCGAAGGTGGTGGCCGGCTTCTCCGACATCACCGCGTTGCAGTTCGCGCTCTGGCGGGGCGCCCGGCTGGCCAGCGTGCACGGCCCCGGCGCGGCCTGGACGGACGACCGCACCCCGCCCCGGTCGGCCGAGTCCCTGCACGCCGCGCTGATGACCACCGAGCCGGTCACGGTGACCGCGGTGCCCGGCGAGGAGACCTATCCGGTGCGGGTGCCCGGTCGGGCCACCGGCCGGCTGCTCGGCGGGAACCTCTGCCTGATCGTGGCGTCGCTCGGCACGCCGGACATGCCGGACCTGACCGGGGCGGTGCTGCTGGTCGAGGACGTCGGGGAACCGCCGTACAAGGTGGACCGGATGCTCACCCAGCTGCGCCGGGCCGGCGCGCTGGACGGGCTGGCCGGGGTGGCGGTGGGCCAGTTCACCGACTGCGCGGACGGCTGGTCGGTCACCGTCGCCGACGTGCTCGCCGAGCGCCTGGGCGACCTCGGCGTCCCGGTCCTCGGCGGCCTGCCCATCGGCCACGGTCCGGGCCAGCTCACCGTCCCCGTAGGCACCGAAGCCACCCTCGACACCACCACCGAAACCCTCACCGCCACCCCCGCCGTCCACTAACC
>NZ_QGSW01000020.1:0-12518 GCF_003176715.1 Micromonospora sp. S4605 | reverse complement strand
CCCTCCCCCGCCCCGATCACCCTCGCGCCTCGACGGAGGCGCGTCAGCCGAGGCCGCCCTGGACGCCGATCAGGGCGCCGATCAGGTAGGTGGCCGCCGCGGCGGCGGCGCCCAGCAGCAGCTGGCGCAGGCCGCTGGACCACCAGGCCCGGTTGGTGAACCGGGCCACCACCGCGCCGGCCGCGAAGAGCCCGAGGCCACCCACCCCGAGCGCCAGCCAGAGGTTGGTGAAGCCGAACAGGTAGGTCAGCAGCGGCACCAGGGCGCCGACCGAGAAGAACAGGAACGACGAGATCGCCGCCGCCCACGGGCTGGGCTGGTCGTCGGGGTCGACGCCCAACTCCTCCCGGACGTGCACCCGCAGCGCCTCCTCCGGGTTGCGCCGGACCGCCTCGGCGACCTGCGTGGCGAGGTCACGGGGCAGGCCCCGGGCCACCCAGGCGTCGGCCAGTTCGCGGGCCTCCGCCTCGGGGTGGCGTTCCAGTTCCCGCCGCTCCTTGGCCACCTCGGCGGCGACCTGCTCGTTGGCCGAGCGGACGCTGGTGTACTCGCCCAGCCCCATCGAGATGGCGCCGGCCACCAGGCCGGCGGTGCCGGTCAGCACGATGCTGCGCGGCGACACCCCGCCGCCGCCGACGCCGGCGATCAGGGCGATGTTGGTGACCAGGCCGTCCATCGCGCCGAACACGGCGGGGCGCAGCCAGCCGCCGGACACGTCCGCGTGGTGGGCCTCGCGCAGCGCGGCCGGGGTCTCGGTCACGGCAGGGTCAGGATCTCGTGGCCGTCCTCGGTCACCACGATGGTGTGCTCGAACTGGGCCGTCCACCTGCGGTCCTTGGTGACCACTGTCCAGCCGTCGTCCCACATGTCGTACTGGTGGGTGCCGAGGGTGATCATCGGCTCGATGGTGAAGGTCATCCCGGGCTCCATCACGTCGGTGGGGCGCGGGCTGTCGTAGTGCGGCACGTAGAGCCCGCTGTGGAAGGACTCCCCGATGCCGTGGCCGGTGAAGTCGCGGACCACGCCGTAGCCGAAGCGCTTCGCGTACGACTCGATGACCCGGCCGATCACGTTGATCTGCCGGCCCGGGGCGACCGCGCGGATGCCCCGCATCATCGCCTCGTGGGTCCGCTCGACCAGCAGCCGGGCCTCCTCGCTCACCTCGCCGACGCAGAAGGTGGCGTCGGTGTCGCCGTGCACCCCGTTGATGTACGCGGTGACGTCGACGTTGATGATGTCGCCGTCCGCCAGCACTGTCGAGTCGGGGATGCCGTGGCAGATGACCTCGTTCAGGCTGGTGCAGCAGGACTTCGGGAAGCCCTTGTAGCCCAGCGTCGACGGGTAGGCCCCGTGGTCGCAGAGGAACTCGTGCACCACCCGGTCGATCTCGTCGGTGGTCACGCCCGGCTTGCAGTGCTCCCCGGCGAGCTGGGTGGCCTGCGCGGCGAGCCGGCCGGCGATCCGCATCTTCTCGATGGTCTCCGGCGTCTGCACGTGCGAGCCACGCCACTCCTGCGGGCGCTTCTTGCCCACGTACTCCGGGCGGGGGATGTGGGCGGGCACCTGCCGCCACGGGGAGAGCGTGCCTGGGGTCAGCGGCGCACGGACGGTCATGCCGCAAGCCTATCGCCGCGGCCGTGGTGAGCAGCGCCACCGCCCACCCGGTGGTGACAGTTGCCCAGCCAGGCAGCCTGTGCCATCGTGTTCGCGTGGATCAAGGGGTCACTCCTCCCGTCTTCTCGGCGAGCGCGGAGATCGACGGTGATCACCTCCGCGTCGTGGTCGTCGGCGAGGTCGACATGGCCACCGCCGACACCATGCTGCAGACCGCGCTGCGCGAGCCGGCCGAGCGGATCACGCTCGACCTGCGCGCGGTGACCTTCTTCGACTCGGCGGCGATCCACGCGCTGGTGCGGCTCGCCCAGCAGTTCCCGGGCACGCTCACCGTGCTGCCGTCGCGGCAGGTCGACCGGGTGTTGACGATCGCCGGCCTGGGCGACCAGAGCTGGCTGCGCTCCGCCTGAGCGCAGCCGCCGGGGCCGCCCGGCTCAGTCCTGCAACCGCCGGCGCAGCGTCAGCTCCGTCCCGTCCGGGGTGCGGTCGACGGTCAGCTCGCCCAGCGCCCTGATCAGCGACAGCCCGCGCCCGCGGAAGCCGGCCCCGGTCGGCTCCCGCCACCGGCCGCTGTCCCGGATGGTGGCCACCACTGTGCGGTCCTCGATGGTCACCTCGACCCCGATCATCGCCTCGGCCGGGTCGACCGGGTGCTCGATGGCGTTGGCCGCGGCCTCGGAGACCGCCACCGTCAGGTCGAACAGGTCCGTCTCGCCGACCCGGTGGGCGACCAGGAAGTCCTCCAGCCGCTTGCGCAGCACGCTCAGCCGGGTCGGGTCGGCCGGCAGCCGCAACGCGAACCGGTTGAGTTCGGTGGCCTCCAAGGCGAGCACCGCGACGTCGTCCCGGCGGGGCCGCCCGGCGACCCGCCGCACCACCGCGTCGACCAGGTCGGCCACATGTTCGCCGGGTTCCGCCGCGTCCGCGCGCAGCCGGGCCAGCGCCTCGTCGATGCCGACCTGCCGGTCCTCGACCAGGCCGTCGGTGTAGAGCAGCAGCCGGCTGCCGGCGGTCAGCTCCCCGTCCGCCGTGCGGTAGGAGGTGCCGGGGATGGCACCCACGGGTGGCCCGAGTGCCCGGTCGTGCAGGAACGCCACCTGGTCTCCTCGGATCAGCAGCGGGGACGGGTGACCGGCGCTGGCGTACCGGAGCCGGCCGGTGCGGGGGCTGAACCAGAGGCAGACCACGGTGGCGAAGGAGCGCCCCTCGGTGCTGCCGACGAGCCGGTTGAGCCGGGTCAGCGACTCGCCGGGGTCGAAGCCCTCCAGCACGTACGCCCGCAGCGCGTTGCGCAGCTGGCCCATGGCGGCGGCCGCCCGGACCCCCTTGCCGACCACGTCGCCGATCACCAGGACGAGCTCGTCGTCGCCGAGCGCGATCACGTCGTACCAGTCGCCGCCGACCTCCACGTCGGCGGTGCCGGGCAGGTAGCGGCTGGCGACCACGGCGCCGGGCAGTTGCGGCAGCGAGCGGGGCAGCAGGCTGTGCTGCAACGTGCTGGCGATCCGGTGCTCGGCCTCGTAGAGCTGGGCGTTCTCCAGCCGCACGCCGACCAGCCGGGCCAGTTGGGTGAGCGCGGCCTCGTCGGTGTCCGCGCCGTCCCCGGCCGCGCGCCAGACCCGCAGCTCGCCGAGTTCCTCGCCGGTGGTGCCGGTGAGCGGCAGCGTGAACGAGGGCTCGGGCCCGGTGTCGCCGCCCGCGTCCGCCTCGTAGCGGACCCCGCCGGCGGACACCACCACCCGGGCCGCCTCGGCCAGGTTCAGCGCGTGCCCCGCGGCGACCTGGCACACCTCGGCGGTGGAGCGGGCGCCGTTCACCGCCACCGCCGCGTCGGCCAGCCCGCGCAGCCGCCGGATGATCTGCCCGCGCAGCTGCCCCAGTTCGACGTTGGTCCGGACCCGGGCGACCAGTTCCTGCCCGGAGAAGGGTTTGGTGAGGTAGTCGTCGGCACCGACCGACAGCCCGGCGACCGCCTCGGCCGGGCCGGCCCGGGCGGAGAGCAGCACGATCGGCACGTACCGGGTCCGCGGGTCGGCGCGCAGCGCGGCGACCAGCCCGAAGCCGTCCAGCCGGGGCATCATCACGTCGGTCAGCACCAGGTCGAACGAGCTCTCCACGGCCCGCCGCAGCGCCTCCACGCCGTCGGGGACGGCCACCACCTCCCAGGTCGGGCAGAGCAACCGGGTGACGTGTTCCCGCAGGTCGGAGTTGTCGTCGGCGAGCAGGATCCGGCCGGCGGGCGGCCCGGCCGACGGGCCGGCCGGGGCCTGGTCGGTGACCGGCCCGGTCCACAGCGCGGTCTCCGCGACGTAGAGGTCGGCCTGCCGCGGCTCGGCGTGCGGGTGCGCCGCCGGGTCGGCCACCCGGTCCCCCGGCAGGTGCCGGGTGCCGAACGGGACGGTCACCGTGAAGGTGCTGCCGGCGTCGATCCGGCTGCTGACGGCCACCCGCCCGCCGTGCATCTCGACCAGCTCGCGGACCAGCGCGAGCCCGATCCCGGTGCCCTCGTGGGTGCGCGAGCGCGCACCGGGCACCCGGTGGAAGCGATCGAAGACGTGCGGCAGCTCGGCCGGCTCGATGCCGACGCCGGTGTCGGTGACCTCCAGCCGGGCGGCGTCGCCGACCGCCGCGACCCGGACCCGGACCTCGCCGTCGAAGGTGAACTTCACCGCGTTCGAGACCAGGTTGAGCACGATCTTCTCCCACATGTCCCGGTCCACGTGGACCGGCGCCGGCAGCGGCGGGCAGTCCACCACCAGGCGCAGGCCGGCCCGCTCGGTAGCGGAACGGAACGTGCTGGCCAGTTGGGCGGTGTAACTGGCCAGGTCGGTGGGCTGGTAGTGGGCGGTGAGCCGGCCCGACTCCAGCCGGGAGAAGTCGAGCACCGTGTTGACCAGCTTGAGCAGCCGCAGCGCGTTGCGGTGCATGGTGGTCAGCCGGTCGGTGTACGTCCCGGTCAGCGCCGGGTCGGCGAGCAGCTCCTCCAGCGGGCCGAGCACCAGGGTGAGCGGGGTGCGGAACTCGTGACTGACGTTGGCGAAGAAGTTGGTCTTGGCCCGGTCCAGGGCGGCCAGCTCGGCGGCCCGGGCCCGCTCCTGCTCGTACGCCAACTGCCGGCCGACCGCCCGGGAGAGCTGCGCGGCGACCAGGTCGAGGAAGTGGCGGTAGTCGGCGGTGAGCGGCAGCCGGCGCGCGACGCCGAGCACGACGGCGCCGACGGTCTCGTTCGCGGCACTGACCGGCAGCAGCAGCGCCTGCCCGGCGGCGCCGGCCGGCACCACGTCCAGCAGGTCGGCGACCTCGACGGCGGCGGCGCCGTCGGGGTGGAGGCGGTCGAGCACCGCCGACGGCGGCAGGGCCGGCGATCCGGCGTCCACCCCCGAGCAGCCGGCGAGGGTGACGGCACCGGCGGCGTCGCGCAGGTAGAGCAGGGCGAAGGGCAGGTCGGCGCGGTGCCGGTCGAGCACCCCGACGGCGGTACTGCCGAGTTCGGCCAGGCCGCTCACCTCGGCCAGCTCGGAGCCGAGCTCGGCCAGGGCCCGCAACCGGCGCTCGCCGAGCACCCGCCCGGTCGTCTCGTTGACGATGCAGAAGACGCCGTCGACCGTGCCGTCGACCCCGCGGATCGGGTCGTAGGAGACGTTGAAGTAGGTCTGTTCCACGAACCCGTGCCGGTCCAGCAGGAAGAGGTGGTCCTCGCCACGGTAGGACCGGCCGGTGCGCCCGACCCCGTCCAGCAGCGGGGCCAGCACGTCCCAGGTCTCCGCCCAGTGCTCGCGGGCCGGCTGGCCGAGCGCCTCGGGATGCTTGGCCCCGATGGTCGGCCGATAGGCGTCGTTGTAGAAGGCCAGCCGCTGCGGGCCCCAGAACATCACGATCTGCGCGCTGGAGGCGAGCATCGTGCTGACCGCGTTGGCCAGCGCCGCGGGCCAGCGGTGCGGATGGCCGACCGGGCTGGTGGACCAGTCGAAGGCGGCCAGCCGCCGACCCATCTCGCCACCGTTGGCGAAGGCGGCGGCGAGCTGCGGAGGAACCTTCCCGTCGGCACCGTCGAGGGGTCGATCCTCGTTCGCGCCCCCCAGGGCCGAGCTCATGCAGCCTCCCGCTTCGGCCATCCCCGCCTCGGCCGCTGATCGATCGGCCGTGCCCCGCCCAGTACCCCGGCGAAGCAGCAAGGTAACGCATTACCGCCGGCGGACGCTGATTACCGGGCCGCCAACCCGCCGGCGGTGACCCGCCAGCGGGACGGTCCCGGCCCCACCGTCCGCGACCCGCCTGGCGCGGGCCGCCCGGGGTGCCGGCGCCAGCCGGCCTCCCGGTCCTGTTGACGGGACTTACCCCGGACGATGGAGCCGGATCCGCGGTCACACTGTGACCTCGGTAACAATTCGGCACCGTCCACATCGCGCACGGGCAGCGAGGGCCGGACGCCACGGTCCGGGGTCGGGCGCGACGCCGCGAAAAGGACCGGTCGCCGGGCGGCGACGCGGGTGGGGCGGTCCCCGGTCAACTCGGCGCGCCGGCGCGCTGGCCGGCGGCCCGGACCAGCGCGGTGAGCGGCCGGGGATCGGCCGCGTACTCCGGATGCCACTGCACGCCCAGGACGAAGGGCCGGTCCGGGTCCTCCACCGCCTCCACCACCCCGTCGTCCGACCAGCCGGTGACCGCCAGCCGGCCCGGGTCGGCGACCGCCTGGTGGTGGTACGAGTCGACCCGGTCCACGCCGGCCATCACCCGGGCGGCCAGGCTGCCCGGGGTGAACCGCACGCCGTGCCCGCCGTAGACGCCGGGCGCCGGCCGGTGCCCTTCGTGGCCGACCAGGTCGGGCAGGTGCTGGTGCAGCGTGCCGCCGCCGGCCACCACGAGCAGCTGCATCCCCCGGCACACGCCGAGCACCGGCAGCCCGGCGGCGAGCGCGCCGTCGAGCAGGGCCAGCTCACCGGCGTCCCGCCCCGGCCGGCTCTCGGTCCGGGGCGCGGGCAGCTGGCCGTACCGGCCCGGGTCGACGTCGGCTCCGCCGGCCAGCACCAGCCCGTCCAGCACCCGCACCACGTCGGCGTCCAGGTCGTCCGGGGGCAGCACCAGCGCCCGGCCGCCGGCCGCGGTCACCGCCCGGACGTACGCCTGCGGCACCAGCACCGCCGGGACCTCCCGCCAGACTCCCCAGCTGGCCGGCTCGACGTACGCGGTGACCCCGATCAGCGGCCGGGTCACAGCGGGGTCACGTACGCGCCGGTGATGCCGCCGTCGACGACGAACT
Organism: Micromonospora sp. S4605; assembly: GCF_003176715.1. Taxonomy (NCBI): domain Bacteria; kingdom Bacillati; phylum Actinomycetota; class Actinomycetes; order Micromonosporales; family Micromonosporaceae; genus Micromonospora; species Micromonospora sp. S4605. The sequence continues at coordinate 5,644 of NZ_QGSW01000020.1, read as the reverse complement.
GGGCGGCGGTCATGAACGAGGCGTCGTCGCTGGCCAGGAAGGCCACCGCGGCGGCGATCTCCGCCGGTTCGCCGAACCGGCCCATCGGCACGTGCACCAGCCGGCGGGCGGCCCGTTCCGGGTCGGCGGCGAAGAGTTCCCGCAGCAGCGGGGTGGCGACCGGGCCGGGGCAGAGCGCGTTGACCCGGATGCCCTCCCGGGCGAACTGCACGCCCAGCTCGCGGGTCATCGCCAGCACCCCACCCTTGCTCGCGGTGTACGCGATCTGCGAGGTGGCCGCCCCCATCAGCGCCACGAACGAGGCGGTGTTGATGATCGAGCCCTTGCCCTGCCGCCGCATGTGCGGGATCGCGTACTTGCAGCAGAGGTAGACGCTCGTGGTGTTGACCCGCAGCACCCGCTCCCAGGCCTCGATGCCGGTGGTCAGGATCGAGTCGTCGTCCGGCGGCGAGATGCCGGCGTTGTTGAACGCGATGTCCACCCGGCCGTGCCGCGCGGCCACCCCGTCGAACAGGTCCCGCACGGCCGCCTCGTCGGCCACGTCCGCCGGGACGAACTCTCCGCGGACTCCGTCCGCTGCCCGCTTGCCCGCCTCGGCGTCGATGTCCACGCAGACCACGCGGGCGCCCTCGGCGGCGAACCGCCGCGCGGTGGCCAGCCCGATCCCACTGCCCGCCCCGGTGACCACGGCCACCCGGTCCTGCAACCGACCCTGCACTGGTCCTCCCCCATCTGCTCGTCCGGCCGGACGTCCGTCGCCGGCTCTACCGTCCGCCGGCTCGACCGGCACCCGTTCCGTACCGGCAGCCGGCTCAGCTCTCCGTCGCGATGAAGACGTTCTTGACGTCGGTGAAGGCGTGCAGCGCGTCCGGGCCGAGTTCCCGGCCCAGCCCGGAGCGCTTCATCCCGCCGAACGGGGTCCAGTACCGCACCGAGGAGTGCGAGTTGACGCTGAGGTTGCCGGACTCCACCGCCCGGGCCACCCGCACCGCCCGGCCGACGTCCCGGGTCCAGATCGAGCCGGAGAGGCCGTACTCGGTGTCGTTGGCGAGCCGGACCGCGTCGGCCTCGTCGTCGAAGGGCAGCACCGAGACCACCGGACCGAAGATCTCCTCCTGCCAGTGCCGCTCGGTGGGCGCCTCGGCGAGCAGCACGGTCGGGGGGTACCACCAGCCGGGGCCGGTCGGGCAGGAGCCGGTGTACGCCACCCGCGCACCGTCGACGTAGCCGGCGACCCGGTCCCGCTGGCCGGCCGAGATCAGCGGGCCCATCTCGGCGGTCTCCCGGGCCGGGTCCTCCACCCGCAGGGCCCGCACCGCTGGTTCCAGCAGTTCCAGGAACCGGTCGTACACCGGCCGCTGGACCAGGATCCGGGACCGGGCGCAGCAGTCCTGGCCGGCGTTGTCGAAGACCGCGTACGGGGCGGTCGCGGCGGCCCGTTCCAGGTCGGCGTCGGCGAAGACCAGGTTGGCGCTCTTGCCGCCCAGCTCCAGGGTGACCCGCTTCACCTGGGCGGCGCAGCCGGCCATGATCCGGGTGCCGACCTCGGTGGAGCCGGTGAAGCAGATCTTGCGGACCGCCGGGTGGGTGACGAACCGCTCCCCGACCACCGAACCCGCGCCGGGGAGCACGGTGAACACGTCCTCGGGCAGCCCCGCCTCGCAGGCCAGCTCGGCCAGGCGCAGCGCGGTCAGCGGGGTCAGCTCGGCCGGCTTGAGCACCACCGTGTTGCCGGCCGCCAGCGCCGGCGCGAAGCCCCAGGCGGCGATCGGCATCGGGAAGTTCCACGGCACGATCACCCCGACCACGCCGAGCGGCTCGTGGAAGGTGACGTCCAGCCCGCCCGGCACCGGGATCTGCCGGCCGGTGAGCCGCTCCGGCGCGCCGGCGTAGTAGTCGAGCACGTCGCGGACGTTGCCCGCCTCCCACCGGGCGTTGCCGATGGTGTGCCCCGAGTTGCGCACCTCGAGCCGGGCCAGTTCCTCCAGGTGCGCGTCGACCACCGAGGCGAACCGCCGCAGCAGCCGGGCCCGCTCGCCCGGCGCCACTGCCCGCCACCGCTCGAACGCCCCGGCCGCCCGCCCGATCGCCGCGTCGACCTCCCCGGCCGAGGTGCCCGCCACCTCGGCCACCACCTCACCGGTGGCCGGATTCCTCACCTCGGTCACGACCGCCACCCCCCTCCTCGCCGATGCCACGGCTGCCGCCCGGACGGCCGCCCGGACGGCCGCTCGGCAGGGCGGATCCCGGGCGGGACGCCCGCGACCAGGCGGGCCGGCGCGGCGTCAGAGGCGTTCGAAGCCACGGACGAGTTCCCAGTCGGTGACGGCGGCGTCGAAGGCGGTCAGCTCGACCCGGGCGTGGTTGGCGTAGTGGGCGACCACCTCGGCGCCGAAGGCCTCGGCGGCCAGGGCGGAGTCCGCCCAGAGGGCGAGGGCGTCGCGCAGCGTGCCGGGCACCCGCTCGGCGGCCCGGTCGTCGTACGCGTTGCCGGTGCACTCCTCACCCAGCGGCAGTTCCCGTTCGATGCCGTGCACCGCCCCGGCGATCAGCGCCGCGATGGCCAGGTATGGGTTCACGTCCGCCCCGGGCACCCGGTTCTCCACCCGCATGCCCTGGCCGTGGCCGACCAGCCGCAACGCGCAGGTGCGGTTGTCGGTGCCCCAGCGCAGCGCGGTCGGGGCGAACGAGCCGGGCTGGTAGCGCTTGTAGGAGTTGACGTTCGGCGCGAAGAAGAGGCTGAACTCGCGCATGGTGGCCAGCAGCCCGGCCAGCACCCGCTGCCCGGTCACCGACAGGTGCCCCGGACCGTCGCCGAGCAGGGCCGAGCGGCCGGCGGTGTCGCGCAGCGAGAAGTGGATGTGGCAGGAGTTGCCCTCGCGGGCGTTCGGCTTGGCCATGAAGGTGATCGACATGCCCTCCTGGGCGGCGATCTCCTTCGCCCCGTTCTTGTAGATGACGTGGTGGTCGGCGCAGGCCACCGCCTCGTCGTAGCGGAAGGCGATCTCGTGCTGGCCGAGGTTGCACTCGCCCTTGGCGCTCTCCGGGGTCAGCCCGGCGCCGGCCATCTCCCGCCGGATCCGGCGTAGCAGCGGCTCCACCCGGGCGGTGCCGAGCAGCGAGTAGTCCACGTTGTACTGGTTGGCCGGGGTGAGATCGCGGTAGCCGCGCCGCCACGCCTGCTCGTACGAGTCGCGGTACAGCACGAACTCCAGCTCGGTGCCGGCGTACGCGGTCAGCCCGTGCTCGGCGAGCCGCTCCACCTGTCGGCGCAGGATCTGCCGGGGCGAGGCGATCACCGGGCCGGCCCCGTCCAGCCAGGCCAGGTCGGCCAGCACCAGGGCGGTGCCCGGCTGCCAGGGCACCCGGCGCAGGGTGTCGAAGTCCGGCAGCATGGCGAAGTCGCCGTAGCCCCGCTCCCAGCCGGACATGGCGTACCCGTCCACGGTGTTCATGTCCACGTCGACCGCGAGCAGGTAGTTGCATCCCTCGCTGCCGTGCGCGACCACCTGGTCCAGGAAGTAGGGCGCGTGGAACCGCTTGCCCTGCAACCGGCCCTGCATGTCGACCAGGGCCAGCACCACCGTGTCGAGCTCATGCTCGGCGACGGCGACCCGCAGTTGTTCCAATGTGAGCGGCGCTCTCCTCATCCGCGGGCCTCCATCACCAAGGTCTACCGGCAGTACACGATCACCGTCAATGCCCGCCGGCCGGGCGCCGGCAAACCGCCGCCCGGCCGTCACCTCACGCCGGCTCGTCGGCCCGGTCGCCGTCCGCCCGGTCGCCGGCCGCCGCGGTCCGGGGCGCCGGCAGGTCGACCGTACGCACCGGGCCGGTGAACCACCGCCGGGCCGAGGCGTACCACCAGAGCGCCACCAGCAGCAGCACCCCGCCCACCGCGATCGGCGCGTAGTTCACCGCCGACCAGGTGAAGTCGGGGTTGCCGGGCACCCCGGCGGGGACGATCGGCAGCACGAAGTAGATCGAGATCACCGCGATCTCGACCACCGCGATCCAGCCGAGCAGCTTGTACCGCGGGCCGAGCGTCCACGGCCCCGGGACGAACCGGTCCCCCATCCGCAGCCGCAGGTAGATGGGGATGATGAAGGAGAGGTAGAGCCCGATCACCGCGACCGACACCACCGCGTAGAAGGCGACCGGGATGCCGTCCGGGCTCTGGTAGAGGGCGGGCAGGGTGAGCACCAGGCCGGCCAGGGTGGCCCCGATGATCGCGTTCACCGGGGTGCCGTTGCGGTCCACCCGGGACCAGAGCCGCCAGCCCGGCACGGCCCGGTCCCGGCTGAACGCGTACGCCATCCGGCTCATCGAGGTCACGCAGCTCATCCCGCAGAAGAACTGCCCGATGGTGGAGATGATGATGACCGTCTTGAAGAAGAACGGGGTCAGCGCGGATTCGAAGATCGCGCCGGAGAAGCCGCCCGCCGCGTTGACCGCCTCGACGTCCGTGGCGGCGAAGAGGAAGGCCAGCAGCAGGATCCAGCCGCCGACGGCGGAGTAGAAGATCGACTGCCACAGGCCGCGGGCGGCGGCCTGGGAGGCGCCGCGGGTCTCCTCGGAGACGTGCGCGCAGGCGTCGAAGCCGGTAATCGTGTACTGGGTGAGCAGGAAGCCCAGCGGCAGCACGTAGAACCAGAAGGTCAGCCCGCTGGTGTCGCCGTCGCCGAAGCCGGAGTTGTTGAACCGCTCGGTGAAGACGAACTGGAAGCTCTGGTGGTCGTTCGGGACGAGGACCAGGATGGCCACCACGGCGGCCGCGCCGGCCACGTGCCACCAGACCGACACGTTCTGGAGTACGTCGATGATCCGGTGCCCGAGGATGTTGATCAGCCCGTGCAGCACCAGGATGATCACGAAGAGGATGAACGCCTGCCGCAGCGTCCCGGCCCAGCCGTCGAAGAGCGCGGACAGGGTGAGGTTGAGGAACGTCGCGCAGCCGTAGTCCACCGACGCGGTGACCGCGACCAGGCCGATCAGGTTGAGCCAACCGGTGAACCAGCCGTGCACCGGCCGACCCATCCGCGCCGCCCACCAGTAGATCCCGCCGGCGGTCGGGTAAGCGCTGACCAGCTCGGCCAGGCAGAAGCCGATGATCAGGATGAACAGCGAGATGAGCGGCCAGCCCCAGGAGACCGCGACCGGCCCGCCGTTGTTCCACGCCTGGCCGAAGGTGGTGAAGCAGCCGGCCAGGATCGAGATGATGGAGAACGAGATGGCGAAGTTGGAGAAGCCGCTCCACTTGCGGCGCAACTCCTGCTTGTAACCGAGTTCGGCGAGTCGTCGGGCGTCGTCGTCCATCGGCTGCTCGGCGGTCGGCGCGGGCGTCGTGGCCACTGCACACCTCCTCGAGGCGGATCCCCGGTGCGAGTGGGCAAAGTGTCGTCCCCGCCGATCAAGGCGGTCAATACATCACGGGTGGGAATGTCACCGCCGGCCGGGCTAATTCCGTTGCCGGCCCGGGCTGCCCGGGCGCATCCTTGACCTCGTGACCAGGCCCGATCGCGACGGGCCGACGCCGGGCGCTCGGACCGCCCCGGCACCGCGGCGGCGCGGGGCACGTCACCTCTCTCTCACCGTACGGCGGTGCGCCGTACCCGACACCCGCCCCGCGCCGCCGTACGGTGAG
>NZ_QGSW01000352.1:0-12600 GCF_003176715.1 Micromonospora sp. S4605 | reverse complement strand
GCGGTGGAGGATACGGGGGTGGCAGCGGAGGCAGGCCCCACGACGACCGGGGGCCCGGACGAGCATGTCCGGCGGGTCCGGCTGCCCGCCGACCGGCGTACGCCCGCCGCCGCGCGGGCCGTCGTCCGGTCGGTGCTCGCCGAGGCACACCTCGACCAGCTGCTCAACGAGGCGCTGCTGCTGACCACCGAACTCTCCACCAACGCGGTCGAGCACGCCGGCACCGAACTGGACATCGAGGTCGTCGCCGACCGTACCGGGCTGACCGTGATGGTGTCGGACTTCGCGTCCGGCCCGGTCGACGAGCTGACCGTGGGCGTCCGCAACGACGCCACCGAGATCACCGAGGTCGCCGAGCGCGGCCGGGGCCTGCTGCTGGTCGACCACTTCGCCAGCCGGTGGGGCACCACCTACCTGCCCAGCGGGAAGGGTGTCTGGTTCCGGCTGGACCGGCCCGACCCGCCCGGCGACGGGCCGGCGACCCCGGGGGCGGAGGTGTCGGCGCCGGGCAACGGCGGGGGCGGGAGCGCCGCCGGGGAGAGCTCCGCGCCCAGCGCCGGCGCGATGAGCGCGCTGATGCAGACCACCCCCGACCCGTACGCCGAGGACCCGCTGCCCGACTTCGCGACCAGCCTGCTCACCCGGGTCGCCGAGATGGTCGGCGCCACCGGCGGCGTGGTCCGGCTGGACCGGGGCGACGGGCAGGGCCCCCAGGTGCTGGCCCGGTACGGCCGCCAGCCCCGGGCCGACCACGAGCTGCTCCGGGTGCCGTTGACCGTGCACCGGCCGTACGCCGGCGAGCTGGAGCTGGACGCGGCGCCCTCGGCGTACGCCCGGCCGCTGGCGGCGCTGATGGCCGAGCGGCTCTCGCTGCACCTGGAGAACGACCGGCTGCGCCGGGCGGACGTGCGCCGGCAGGCCTGGCTGACCTTCCTCGCCGAGGCCAGCGAGCTGCTCGCCCAGTCCCTGGACGTCGAGTTGACCATGGCGCTGATCCCGCAGCTGGTGGTGCCCCGGCTCGGCCAGTGGTGCGCGGTGCACACCACCGACGAGTGGGGCCGGCTGCGGCTGGCGGCGGCCAGCCACGCCGACGAGTCGATGCTGCCGCAGCTGCACGCGGTGCTCCGGGAGACCGGCCCGGACTCGATCCAGGCCCGGCTGCGCGAGGCGTCCCGCAACGGCACCCAGACGCCGCTCGGCACCCCGATGGAGGGCTTCGCGGTGCCGCTGATCGCCCGCGGGCAGCGGCTCGGCACCCTGGCGGTGGGGCGGCCGCAGCGGCACCGGCACGACCCGGACGAAATCGCCGTGCTGGAGGACGTGGCCCGCCGCGCCGCGCTGGCCATCGAGAACGCCCGGATCCACGCCGAGCGCCGCCGGGTGGCGCAGACCCTCCAGCAGTCGCTGCTGCCGCCGGTGCTGCCCGTGGTCGAGGGTATCGGCTTCGCCGCCGAGTACGTCCCGACCGGCGACGACGCCGACGTCGGCGGCGACTTCTACGACGTGCTGCCGCTGCCCGACGGGCGCTGGCTGGTGGTGGTCGGGGACGTCTCCGGCAAGGGGGTGCAGGCGGCCGCGGTCACCGGCCTGGTCCGGGACGTGATCCGGGTGCTGGTCGGCGACGGCAAGCCGCTGCCCGAGGTGCTGTCCCGGCTGAACGAGACACTGGTCGAGCGGGGCAGTGGGCGCTACTGCACGCTGGCCCTGGCGGCCGTCGGCCCCGGCGAGCGCGACCAGCTCGACGTCTCGCTGCACCTCGCCGGCCACGACCGGCCGGTGCTGGTGGGTGCCGGCGGCGGCGCGACCTTCGTCGGCACCGGCGGCACCGCGCTCGGGCTGCTCGACTCGATCGCCTCGCCGACGGCGGAGCTCTCCCTCGACCCGGGCGACGCGCTGATCTTCTACACCGACGGGGTCACCGAGCGCCGGCGCGGCCGGGAACTCTTCGGCACCGACCGACTCCGGGACGCCGCCACCCCGCTGGCCGGCTATTCCGCTGACGTGGTGGCGGCCCGACTGCGGGCCACCGCGATCGGCTTCTCCGGCGAGGCGCCCCGCGACGACATCGCCATCCTGGTCCTCCGCAACGACGCCGGCTGACGCCGCCAGCCGAGCGGCCCCACCCGGCGGGGCAGCGCCACACGGCCGGGGCGGGCAGCGCGACCCGGTACGGCCCGGTTAGGTTGGTGACATGTCGAGCACCGTCCATGCCGCCGACGGCCGGGCACCCCTGCTGCGCACCGTCCTCGCCGGACAGGTCGCCCTGCTCGCCGCCGCCGTTGTGGTGACCGCGATGTGGCTCGGCCGGATGGCCGCCGCCGGCATCGGCCCCGCCGAGCTGGCCAGCGGGGCGTACGACCCGAAGGACCTGGTGCCGTTCGGCCTGTCCATGGCGAACCCGTTCACCTGGCTCTACGTGCTGGTGTCGCTGCTCTTCCTCGCCGGGCTGGTCGCCGTGCCGATGCTCGCGCTCTACTCGGTGGTGCTACTGGTGCGCGACCGGGTGGGCATGCCCCGCCGCACCTGGTGGCTGCTGCTGGCGGTGACCGCCGGCGCGACCGCGGTGACCGTGCTGCGCTTCTCGCCGGCCGGTACCGAGCTGACCCGGTGGTGGCTGGACTGAGATCCGGGGGTCAGAGGCCGCCGGGCAGCCGGCCGGGGGCGAGCCGGTGGTGCGGGTCGAGATGTTCCTTGGCCTCGCGCAGCCGGGCCAGCCCGGCCAGCTCGCCCCAGAGGTCGACCACCCGTCGCACCGGCGCCGGCGCGGCGAGCACCACGCACCGGCCCTTGCGGGCGAGCAGCACCCCGCGTACCGCGGCGAGGATCGCGGCGACCCGGTCGGCGGGCAGCGCCCCGGGCAGGGCGGCGTGCACCACGCCCAGCCCGGCCGAGCCGCGGACCGGCACCGGGGCGCCGGCCGCGTCGCGCAGCGCGTAGACGGCGGCGTGCAGGTCGGTGATCGGCACCTCGATGCGCAGGGCGGTGTCGCCCGGCGCGAACGGGTAGCGCCGCCACCAGCCCGGCGCGCCCTGCTGGGTGGCCGACTCATCGCCGAAGAGCGCCGCCAGGCGCTCGGCCCGCTCGGCCACGTCGGCCGGGCCGCCTTCGAGGAGCACCGCCAGGCTGCCGGCGGCGGCAGGGCCGGTCGACGCGCGCCCCGTCATGGACGGATGACGCGCCATCGCCGCGGCCCGGCCGCGCGGCACCGGCCGGGATCCCGCGCCGGCCGGCAGATCCAGCTCGACGGCGGCCGGGTCGAGCCGGGCGGCGAGCAGCGTACGCACCAGGTCGTGCACCTCCAGCGGGGTCCACACCGGACGGGTGACCCAGACCCGGCGCGCCGGGGCGGCCTGCACCCGCAGCGTCGCCGAGACCAGCACGCCGAGCGCCCCGTGCGAGCCGCAGAGCAGCCGGGCCAGCTCCAGCCCCGGCGCGCCACCGCCGGCGCTGACCAGTTCGCCGTCGGCGTCGAGGTAGCGCAGGCCGACCAACTGGTCGCAGGGGGTGCCGTGGCGGTGCCGCAGCGGCCCGGCCTCGCCGGCGGCGAGCACCCCGCCGAGGGTCGCCCCGGGCGAGGGCGCGTCCAGCGCCAGCCGCTGCCCGGTGCGTTCCAAGGTGGCCTGTACCGCTCGCAGCGGGGTGCCGGCACCCACCTCGGCCGTCGACGCCCCCACCGGCTCGTGGCCGATCCCGGCGAGCCGGCCGGTGTCGAGCAGGATGTCGACCCGGTCGGGGGCGGCGCCCCAGTCGATCTTGGTGCCGGCTCCCCGGGGCACCACCGTCAGGTCGTGCCGGGCGGCCAGCCGGAGCACCTCGGCGGCGGCGGCCGGGCGGCCGGGCACGGCGACCCAGCGGGCCGGGCGGCCGGCGACCTCGTCGGCGGGGCCGGCGAAGCGGGCGAACGGCGGGCCGCAGATCTCCGTCAACCGCCGGGTGATGTCGAGGGCTCCGGGTCGATCGGTGGAACTCGCTGCAGCCGCCATGCCGGCCATCGTACATGTGTTCGAAAGCCGATGGTGGCGCGTCGCCTAATCGGGCGACGGACGGCGGCCGGCCGGTAACGTGACGCCGTGACCACCGAGACTTCCGTTCCCGTGGCAAAGCGGGTGCCCACCGAGCGCACCCACCACGGCGACACCGTCCTCGACGAGTACGCCTGGCTCGCCCGCAAGGACGATCCGGCGACGATCGCCTACCTGACCGCGGAGAACGCGTACACCGAGGCGCGCACCGCCCACCTGGCCGGGCTGCGCGCGGAGCTGTTCGAGGAGACCCGCCGGCGCACCCAGGAGACCGACCTGTCGGTGCCGACCCGCAAGGGCGGCCACTGGTACTACACCCGCACGGTCGAGGGCCAGCAGTACGGCGTGCACTGCCGCCGGGCGGTCCGCGCCGGCGAGACCGAGCCGCCGGTCAGCGCCGACGGCGCCCCGCTGGACGGCGAGGAGGTGCTGCTCGACGGCAACCTGCTCGCCGAGGGGCACGACTTCTTCGCGCTCGGCGCCTTCGACGTCAGCCCGGACGGGCGCTGGCTGGCGTACTCGACGGACTTCTCCGGGGACGAGCGGTTCACCCTGCGGGTGAAGGACCTGTCCACCGGCGAACTGCTTCCCGACGAGATCCCCGACACCTTCTACGGCACCGCCTGGTCCGCCGACGCGTCGGTGCTGTTCTACCTGACAGTGGACGACGCGTGGCGGCCACACCGGGTCTGGCGGCACGTGATCGGCTCGGCCGCGGGCGACGACGTGGTGGTGCACCAGGAGGACGACGAGCGGTTCTGGGTCGGGGTCGAGCTGACCCGCTCGGAGCGGTTCATCCTGATCGACATCGCCAGCAAGGTGACCAGCGAGGTACGGGTCATCCCGGCCGGCAACCCCACCGGCGCGCCGGCGGTCATCGCCCCCCGGCGGCAGGGCGTGGAGTACTCGGTCGAGCACCACGGACACCGGTTCCTGATCCTGCACAACGACGGCGCGGAGGACTTCGCGCTGGCGTACACCTCCGCGGACGCGCCGGGCGACTGGGTGCCGCTGATCGAACACCAGCCCGGCACCCGGCTGGAGTCGGTGGACGCGTTCGCCGACCACCTGGTCGTCTCGCTGCGCAGCAACGGGCTGACCGGGGTGCGGGTGCTGCCCGTCGGCGGCGGCGACCGGTACGACATCGACTTCCCGGAACCGATCTACAGCGTCGGCCTGGACGCCAACCCGGAGTACCGCACCACCCAGCTGCGGCTGCGCTACACCTCACTGGTCACGCCCGACTCGATCTACGACTACGACCTGGTCACCCGGCAGATGGTGCTGCGCAAGCGGAAGCCGGTGCTGCCCGGGCCGGACGGGCGGCCGTACGACCCGGCCGACTACGAGCAGCACCGGGACTGGGCGGTGGCCGACGACGGCACCCGGGTGCCCATCTCGCTGGTCTGCCGCAAGGGCACCCCGCGCGACGGTTCCGCGCCCTGCGAGTTGTACGGCTACGGCTCGTACGAGGCGAGCATGGACCCGTGGTTCTCGGTGGCCCGGCTCTCCCTGCTCGACCGCGGGGTGGTCTTCGCGGTGGCGCACACCCGGGGCGGCGGCGAGCTGGGCCGGCGCTGGTACGACCAGGGCAAGCTGCTGGCCAAGAAGAACACCTTCACCGACTTCGTGGCCTGCGCCCGGCACCTGGTCAAGGCGGGCTGGACGGCCAGCGACCGGCTGGTCGCCCGGGGCGCCTCGGCGGGCGGGCTGCTGATGGGTGCGGTGGCCAACATCGCCCCGGACGCGTTCGCCGGCATCGTCGCGCAGGTGCCGTTCGTGGACGCGCTCACCTCGATCCTCGACCCGTCGCTGCCGCTGACCGTCACCGAGTGGGAGGAGTGGGGCAACCCGCTCGACGACCCCGAGGTGTACGCGTACATGAAGTCCTACACGCCGTACGAGAACGTGGCGGCCCGGGACTACCCGGCCATCCTCGCGGTGACCAGCCTGAACGACACCCGGGTGCTCTACCACGAGCCGGCCAAGTGGATCGCCCGGCTGCGGGCCACCGCACCGCAGGGCGACTACCTGCTGAAGACCGAGATGGGCGCCGGCCACGGTGGACCGAGCGGCCGGTACGACGCCTGGAAGGAGGAGGCGTTCATCAACGCCTGGATCCTCGACCGGCTGGGCCGCGCCTGAGGCGCCCGCGATGACCATCGACGACGACCGGGCGGACGCGGAGCCGCCCGGTCCGGAGTCGCCCATGGAGCAGTCGGTGTCCCGGCGCGGACCGGCCTGGCTGGTCCTCGGCGTGGTCGCCGCCGCGCTGCTGGTCTGCTGCTGCTCGGCCCTCGTCGGCCTGGCCATCTCCTGGTCCACCGGCCTCTTCGACGCCCCCACCTGACCCGCCCCACCCCGCCCCGCGGGGGTGGGGTCAGGAGGGGCGGCCGGTGACGAGGGCGGCTGCCTCGCCGGTGCGGACCATCCGCTGCCAGCGGAGCCGGTTGCCGATCACCGCGGTGACCACCGACTGCACCACCACCAGGTACATCACCTGGCGGTAGACCAGTTGCTGCAACGGCAGGCTCCACAGCGGCCCGAGCCGTTCCCGGTCCAGCCGCAGCGCGTAGCCGGCGGTGAGCGCCTGGAGCAGCAGCAGCCCGGCCCAGGCCAGGGCGAGCGACGACCAGGGCAGGAAGAGCAGGCCGTAGAGGGCGAAGACGTCCACCGCCGGCGCGGTCAGCGGCAGCACGAGCTGGAACACCGCCAGGTACGGCAGGCCGCGCCGGCCGAGCTTGCCGCCGGCGCCCCGCTCGCGCAGCGCGTGCCGGTGCTTCCACATCGCCTGCATGGTGCCGTAGCACCAGCGGTACCGCTGCCGCCAGAGCTGGCGCAGCGACGACGGCGCCTCGGTCCAGGCGATCGCCGCCTCCTCGTAGACCACCCGCCAGCCGGCCCGCAACACCCGCATGGTGAGGTCGGTGTCCTCGGCGAGGGTGTCCGCGGGCACCCCGCCGACGGCGAGCAGCACCTGCCGGCGGAACGCGCCGATCGCGCCCGGGATGGTCGGCATGCACTCCAGTACGTCGTACATCCGGCGGTCCAGGTTGAAGCCGATCACGTACTCCAGGTGCTGCCACCGGCCGAGCAGCCGGCGCCGGTTGGCGACCTTGGTATTGCCGGAGATCGCGCCCACGGTCGGGTCGGCGAAGCCCTGCACCAGCCGGTACACGGTGTCCGGCTGGAACACCGTGTCGCCGTCCACCAGCACCAGCAGGTCGGCCCGGGCGGCCCGGATCCCGGTGTTCAGCGCCGCCGGCTTGCCGGCGTTGGCCTGCCGCAGGACCCGCACCCCGCGCAGCCGCATCCGCTCCACGATGTCCGCGGTGCCGTCGGTGGAGCCGTCGTCGACCACGATCACCTCCAGCGCCGGATAGGCGCTGGCCACCAGTGACCGGACGGTCGCCGCGATGTTGGCCGCCTCGTTGTACGCCGGCACGATCACCGAGACCGGCACGGTGACCGGCGGCCGGCGGTGCCTCGGCCGGCGGACCCGCCGCACGTGCCGCTGGGCACAGACCACCTGGACGGCCAACCGGGCCACGCCGAGCACCAGCGCGATCCCGAGCAGCACGTTCATCGCCGCGGCCAACCCACCGGCGCCGAGCTGGGCCCAGCGCAGCGCGGTGCCGCTCCACCGGCTGCCCGCGCCGGCCGGCAGCATCGACTCCGGCGCGTCGATGCCGGCCGAGACGGTGGTGAACCGGTAGCCCTGGCGGGTCAGCTCGGGCAGTAGCCGGTCCAGCGCGGCGACCGTCTGGGCCCGGTCGCCGCCACCGTCGTGCATCAGCACCACCGCGCCCCGCCCCTTCGCCGGGGTGGCCGCCTCGACGATGGCCGGCACCCCGGGGCGTTGCCAGTCCTTGGTGTCCCGGTCGGCGAGCACCGCGACGTGGCCGCTGCCGGCGGCGGCGCGCAGCGCCGCGTACTCCGGCCCGGTCAGCGCCTGCGGGCTGGACGAGAACGGCGGCCGGAGCAGGGTCACCTCCCGGCCGGTGGCCGCGGCGACCGCCTTGCGGGTCAGCGAGAGTTCCAGGTCCCGCCGCCACTGCGGGGCGCCGCCGAGGTCGGCGTGGGTGAAGGTGTGCGAGCCGATCTCGTGTCCCTCGTCGAGGATCCGTCGGACCAGGTCCGGGTGCTCGTTGACCCGGGCGCCGACGACGAAGAAGGTGGCGTGGGCGCGGTGCCGGCGCAGCACATCGAGCACCTGTGGGGTCCAGCGCGGGTCCGGTCCGTCGTCGAAGGTGAGCGCGATGGTCCGGTCCGGCAGCGTGCGGTCGACCGGCTCGGGCCGGTCCAGCCGCAGCACCGGGCCGCCGGAGGTGACCTGCTTCGGCACGCCGGCCGCCGCGTCGGCGCCCGCGCCGCCGCCCACCGCCGGGCCGGAACCGCCCGCCAGCCCGGTCACCAGGCCGTTCAGGGTGAGCGCGGCCAGCAGCAGCACCAGCCCGAGCAGGAGCAGGATCCAGTGCGCCCGCGGGTCCCGGCGGGCGACGTGTCGCGCCACCGTTACCTCGGCTTGCCCGGCGACTTCGACGGCTTCCCGGTGTTGTCGCGCCGCTCGTCGCCCAGGCCGGGGCGCTCCGAGGCGATGGGGTGCCCGGCGGACGGGACCGAGGTGGGCCGGGCGCCGGGCGTCGGCGAGCCGGTCGGCGCCGGCGCCGAGGTGCCGGTCACCGGCGACGGGCCGGGCGTGACCAGGGAGGCCTCCCCGAGCTCGGCACGGCCGTCCACACCCGCCGGCGGCCGGTCGTCGGACCAGCCGGGGACCGACACCGAGGTGTCCAGGAACAGGCCGGCGAGGATCAACGCCAGGCTGGCCAGCAGCCCGACGCCCATGGCGCTGCCGGCGATGACGGTGACCCGTCGACGTCGTCCGGTGCCGTCCACGAACACCGGCGTCGGCTCGCCCGACTGGTTCCGCATCTGGTGCACTCTCCCACTGCCACGCGCGCCCGATCCGATCCGGGCGCGGGCCCGAGGACCGGGCCTTCCGGTGCTGACAGCGCCCCGGCACCGCCGGGCGTTACACCGCGTCAGGTCGTCCGCAGCTCCTCCACCGCTGTGCTGGACCGCAGGAAGAGCAGGCCGACACCGACGGTGACCAGCACCGCGCCCAGCGCGCCCGCGCCGAGCAGCGCCATCTGCTCCAGCGGTACGTCGGGCGTGAGTTGGCGGCGGACCGGCTCGACCAGGCGCTCGTACCGCGCCCGGGTGGCCGGATCCGCGCACAGCTCCGGGCCGGCGTCACAGACCATCCCGCTGACCGTTCCCGTGGAGACCGGGCCGGACCAGGCTCGGCCGAGCAGCAGCCCAACGGTCATCGCGACCAGGATCGCCGGGATGGCCGGCACCAGCGCCTGCCAGGCGATGGACCGGCCGACGACGCTCCGCGGCACCCCGCCCGCCACCAGCGCCGCGTACGCCCGGCGGCGGGCGACGATGCCCTCGACCAGCGCGACCAGCAGGCCACCGGCGGCGATCGTCACGGCCACCGCCACGGCCAGGTCGACCAGGTCCATCGTGCGCAGGTAGAACGGGTTCGCCCCCTCGTCGAGGCCGACCAGCCGGTGCTCCTCGCGCTGCACCCGGTCGCTGAGCGCGAAGTGGGCGCGCTGCGCCGCGGCGCCCGCCCCGAAGACCACCGCGGCGAGCAGGGCGGCGAAGGTCCGGCTACCGGCCCACGGGTCGGCCATCAGCCGCCGGGCCGCCAGCAGCGTCGCCGGGCGGCGGGCGAGCCGGTGCAGCAGCCGCCCCGAGACGTACGAGATCCAGCCGGTGCCGAGCACCACGCCGAGCACGGCGGCGAACCCGCCCCCGACCACGACCGTGGGCACCAGCCAGCGGGCCGCCCCGGGCTCCACGCCGTCACCCGCGCGCAGCAGCGGCAGGGTGCCCACGCCGGCGGCCAGGCCCAGCCCGATCAGGAGACCGGGCCAGGGCCGCGGTCCGCGCCGCCGGCCGGTGCGCCGGACCACCCCGAACGGCGTGGTGGTGACCCGGCGCAGCAGCAGCGCGGTGGCCGCCGCCGCGACCAGCGGCAGCCCGAGCACCACCGCGACGAGCGCGCCGACCGGCGGCAGCACATCGGTGGGGAGCGCGAGCAGACCCCGCTCGTCCGGGCGGTGCAGCAGCTCGCGCCCGCCGAGATGGACCGCGAGCCCGGCGAGCGTGCCGAGCAGGGCGGCAAGCCCGGTCTCGGACACGGCCACCCGGGTCACCTGGCCCGGGGTGGCGCCGGCCAGCCGGAACGCGGCCAGCCGGCGGTCCCGGGCCGGCGCGCCCAGCCGGGCGCACTGCCCGGCCAGCGCCAGCACCGGGATGGTGAGCAGCAACAACGCGAACGCGGTGCCGCCCCGCAGCCCCGGCTCGCGCAGCAGGTTGTTGCGGTACTGCTCGGCCTGCGCCCACGGGTCGCCCGGCACCTCGGGAATGGCCAGCACGGTCAGCGCGGCCAGCACGGCGAGGGTGGCCAGCGCGGCGCTGAGCCCGGTCAGCACCACCCGGGCGGTGTCGGTGCGGGTGCCGGCCAGCGCCAACCGGAGCAACGTCACCGGCTTCACCGGTGACCGCCGGTCAGCGGCGCGTCAAGCCCCAGCCCGGTGTGGTCCACCATGCCGTCGCGCAGGACCACCTCGCGGTCGGCATACGCGGCGATCCGCGGCTCGTGGGTGACCAGCACGACCGCGGTGCCCTGCTGGCGGGCCAGCCGGACCAGCTGGGTGAGTACCTGTTCGCCGGTGAGCGTGTCCAGCGCGCCGGTCGGCTCGTCGGCGAAGAGCACCCGAGGCTCGGTGACCAGCGCCCGGGCGGTGGCGCAGCGCTGCTGCTGGCCGCCGGACATCTCGCCCGGCCGGGCGTCGGCCAGGTCAGCCACTCCGAACCGGTCCAGCCAGGTGAGCGCCGCGGTCCGCGCGTCTCGCCGCCCCGTGCCGGCGAGAAGCAGCGGAAGCGCGACGTTCTCCGCCGCGGTCAGCTCGGCGACGAGCTGACCGAACTGGAACAGCACCCCGAACTCGGTGCGACGCAGCCGGGACCGGGCCGCCTCGGACCAGGTGTCGATCCGCTCGCCACGCCAGCTCACCCCACCAGCGTCCGGCCGCAGGATCCCGGCGAGGCAGTGCAGCAGGGTGGACTTGCCGCAGCCGCTGGGCCCGGTGACCGCGACGATTTCCCCCTCGGCGACGTCGAGCGTGACGCCGCGCAGGGCGGGCGTCGGTCCGTACGACTTGACCACTGCGCGAGCCTGAAGTTGCGTCACGAGTGCACCTCCCGGTGCCAGTCGGCGACCCGGTCCAGGGTGGTGCGCAGCCACCGGAGATCGGCGTCGAGGTGAGCGATGGCGTAATCGGCCGCCACGACGTCGTCGAGGGTGGCCGACGGCGACGTCTTGACAGCGGTCAGCTCCCGCAGCCGTTCGGTGTGCGCCCCGCGCTGGGCGACCAGGTAGGCCCGGGCCCGGTCCACGTCGGCGACCAGCAGGGCCACCACGACCTTGGCGAAGAGCGTGCTGGTGACGTACGGCATCGGTGGCTCGACCGCGCCGAGCCACCGATCGACTGCGGCGCGCCCCTGCTCGGTCAGCTCGTACGCGGTGCGCTCCGGGCCGCCCTGGCGCTCCTGCCCGGCCGCCGCCACCAATCCGTCACGTTGCAGCCGGCCGAGCGTGGCGTAGACCTGCCCGAAGGCCAGCGGACGGGCCCGGGGCAACCGCTCGTCGTGCGCGCGCTTGAGCTCGTAGCCGTGCTTGGTGCCGGTGGCGAGCAGCCCGAGCAGGACGTGCGGAGTGGACACGCCCGTCACTATTCACTGAGCGAATAGTCGTTGTCAACGAAGCCCGCGCGGGCGGGTGCCGCGCGGGCTTCGGATGGCGGTCAGGCCGCGGCCGGTCAGGCCGAGGCGGTCCAGGCGGGATCCCGGCCGGTCAGGCCGAGCAGCCGGTCGAGGTCGGGCAGGCCGGCGTCGGTCGGCACCGGCTCGGCGAAGACGCCCATCTGCCGGGCCTGCGGGGCCAACTGCTCCACCAGCTCGTGCAGCGCCGGCACCACCTCCGGCGCCGGTCGGTACGACTGGCCGGTGGCCGCGGCGAGGTCCCAGCCGTGCACGGTGAGGTCCAGCAGCACCATGCCGCCGACCACTGTCTGCGGCATGCCCATCCCGGGCGAGACGCCCGCCAGGCTGGCCGGGTCGGACCAGGCGTCGACCAACCGGCGGGTCTCCACCTCGAACCGGTCCCGCCAGCCCTCGCTGAGGTGGTCGGGCTTGTCCGCCCACTGCACGCTCCGCTTCGCGGCGAGCTCCTGGAAGTTCACCACCACCTGATAGAGGTGGTTGAGCAGGTCGCGCACCGTGTAATCGCTGCACGGGGTGGGCAGGTGTATTTGTTCGTCGGCGACGGCGCGGACCACCGCGACGGTCCGCGGCGCTGCCGCTGCCAGCAGATCACTAGACGAGTAGTTCCGAATCCCGGTCAGTGGTCGTAGGCGATCAGTGACCGGGTGACGGGTGCGCCGGTCTTGTTGTTGTGCCAGATGGCGGCAGCCATGGCCAGGAGACGCTGGGCCACCCGCAC
>NZ_QGSW01000134.1:0-12654 GCF_003176715.1 Micromonospora sp. S4605 | reverse complement strand
CCCCGCCGGGGCGGGCACCTACGTCACTCCCCGCCCCGAACACTCGTAGATCTTGGTGGCAAAGTGCCCCTGGAGGGGCCATTTCGTACCAAGATCTACGGCTGAACGGCGGGCGGTAGCCTTGTCGATGTGCGTGTACGTGTCGAACAGACCGCCCTCCCGGGCATCGGGGTCCGTCACGATCTGTTGACGGAGTCCGGGCGCCGGCTCGGTGTGGTCTCCCACCGTAATGGCCGTCGTGATCTCGTCCTCTACGACCCGGACGATCCCGACTCGTGTCAGCATGACATTCCGCTGACCGACGACGAGGCGGAGGCGCTCGCCGACATCCTCGGTGCGTCGCTGATGCTCGGCCAGCTCTCCGGGCTGCGCGAGCAGGCCGCCGGGCTGCTCACCGAGCAGATCGCCATTCCGGCCGGTTCGAAGTACGTGAACCGGAAGCTGGCCGACACCCAGACGCGCACCCGCACCGGTGCCTCGATCGTGGCGGTGCTGCGCCACGGCGAGGTCATTGTCTCGCCGGAGCCGTCCTTCCGCTTCGCCGCTGGCGACGTGGTGGTCGTGGTCGGTACCCGCAAGGGTCTCGACGGGGTGACCGCCATCCTCGCCGACAGTGACCCGGACGGCTGAGGCGCGGATGCACGAGACCACCACACTGCTCGTCGAGGTCGGCGCGCTGCTCTTCCTGCTGGGCCTGCTCGGCCGGCTGAGCCGCCGGATCGGCCTCTCGCCAATCCCCCTGTACCTGCTCGCCGGGCTCGCCTTCGGGCACGGCGGCCTGCTACCGCTCAACGCCAGCGAGGAGTTCTTCGCCGTCGGCGCCGAGATCGGCGTGATCCTGCTGCTGGTGATGCTCGGTCTGGAGTACTCGGCCAACGAACTGGTCGGCAACCTGCGGTCCGCGGCGCCGGCCGGCCTGATCGACGGCGTGCTCAACGCGTTGCCCGGCGCGGCGTTCGCGCTGCTGCTCGGCTGGGACTGGGTGGCCGCGCTGGTGCTCGCCGGCATCACCTGGGTCTCCTCGTCCGGTGTGATCGCAAAGGTCCTGGGCGACCTGGGCCGGCTCGGTAACCGGGAGACCCCGGTGATCCTGTCGGTCCTGGTGATCGAGGACCTGGCCATGGCGCTCTACCTGCCGCTGGTCACCGCCGTACTGGCCGGCACCGGCCTGCTGGGCGGCGGCATCGCGCTCGCCGTCGCGGTGGGCACCGTCCTGCTGGTGCTGGTGCTCGCCATCCGCTACGGCAGCGCCATCTCCACCTTCATGTCGGCCAAGGACCCCGAGGCGCTGCTGCTCGGCGTGCTCGGCATGACGCTGCTGGTGGCCGGCGTGGCGGCCAAGCTCCAGGTCTCGGCGGCGGTCGGCGCGTTCCTGGTCGGCATCGCGCTCTCCGGGCCGGTGGCGCACCACGCGACCGAGTTGCTCACCCCGCTGCGGGACCTCTTCGCCGCGGTGTTCTTCGTCTTCTTCGGCCTGGTCACCGACCCGCGGGACATCCCGCCGGTGCTGCTGCCAGCGCTCGGGCTGGCCATCGTCACCATGGCGACGAAGACGCTCACCGGCTACCTGGCCGCGCGCCGGGTCGGCATCGCCGAACCCGGTCGGTGGCGGGCCGGCCTGGCCCTGGTGCCGCGCGGTGAGTTCTCCATCGTCATCGCGGGGCTCGCGGTGGCCGCCGGCAGCGTCGAGCCGAAGCTGGCGGCGCTCGCCACGGCGTACGTCCTGATCACGGTGGTGACCGGGCCGATGCTGGCCCGGCTGCCCGACCTCGCGTGGTTCAAGCGCTGGGTGCGCCAGCGCGGCGCGGCGCAGCGGGCCCAGCCGGCACCCGTGCCGGACTGACCTGCGCATTGCCTCGGACGGCCGGGTCGACCGTACGGTCGGCCCGGCCGGGCCAACGGTTGCCGAATTGCTGCCGCCAGGGTCTACCGCTGGTCACCGGTGGCGCGTTACCGTGTCGCCCCAGCAGCCAGGGTTCGCGGGAGCGTGCTCCCGCGGGCGGGAGCGGAAGGTTGGCCGGTGAGCGTGCAGGAGTCGACGTTCCACGGGTTCGCAAACCCGGTCGACCCGTCCCCGGCGGAGCTGCGGGCGTGGGCCTACCATCCCGACTCCGTGCCGTTGTCCTCCATGCCCCCCGACTGGGATCTGCTGGTCTCCGGCGACCGGCTGGTGATGACCCTGTTCGACCTGGCCATGGACCCGGCCTGCCCGGCGCGCCGGTTCGCGCTGCACTGCCTCTACATCTACGCCGCCGACGGCATCCGGACGAACTTCCGGGCCCACCCGAAGCGGCGCTTCCGCAAGCTGGTCGAGCAGGCCGAGCGGGACGGCGACGAGCTGATGCGCACCTGGGCGCACAACAGCCGGGTGCTGCTGGCCCGACCGGATCTCTTCGTCTACCGCGACTGGTGCGAGGGCGGCCTGGTCCGGGAGAACCGCCGCATCGGCTGAGGTCGGCACCGGCCGGTGATCGACTCCAGATGCGGGATCTCGCGCCAACCGCGCCGCCGGACACACCCCCGTTCGCCGCACACCGAGTGGATCTCAACCGGCCCGCACAGGCTGACGGCGGACGGGCCGGGACCCCCACCCTGGGATCGCCGCGTCCCGGCCCGCACGTCCTGGACGACGAACGGGCCGGGACCCCCACCCTTGGGATCGCCGCGTCCCGGCCCGCACGGTCTGACGACGAACGGGCCGGGACCCCCCGTGGGTCCCGGCCCGCACGTCGGCGTACCGGTCGTCAGGGAACCGGCCCGCCCTGTTTCCGGCGGCGGGTGTCGGTCCGCCCCTTGTCGACACCGTGGTCGACCTGGTCGGTGAACCGGCCGTCGAGGAGTTCGTCGAACTTCTCCCGGACCGTCTCGGCCACCTTGTCGAGTCGCTGCTCCGCCACCTGCTTCGCTGGCTCCGCCACCTTCGCTGGATCCGCCACCTGCTTCCCTGGCTCCGCCACCTGCTCCCCCTCGCCGGGTCGGTAGGTAAGGTCCGGATTAAGCGGATAGGACCTATTGGCACCATAACGAAGCCGGCCCGGCCCACGCCGGGATTCCGGCGAGCGGACCGGGCCGGCACAGCGGCTCCGGGTCAGCGGTGGTCAGCGTTCGGGCCCCCGACGGGGTCGCCAGACCACCAGGGCGGTGGTGGTGCGGTTGGTGGGCACGAGGTCCCGGCCCGGAAAGCGGGCCAGCGACTCCAGCTCGGCGATCCGGCGGTACGCGGCGTCGAGCTCCGCCTCCAGCTGGGCCACCCGCTGCTGGGCCTGCTCCAGCAGCCGCTCCAGGCCGATGATCCGCTTGACCCCCGCCAGGTTGATGCCGTCGTCCTGGCTGAGCCGCTGCACCTCGCGCAGCAGCACCACGTCCCGGACGCTGTACCGGCGCCCGCCGCCCGCCGCCCGGCCGGCCTGCACCAGGCCCAACCGGTCGTACTGGCGCAGCGTCTGCGGGTGCATCCCCGCCATCCGCGCGGCCACCGAGATCATCAGCACCTTGGCCTCGTAGGCAGGGTCGTCCGAGCCGACGAACTCGCCCGACATGCCACTCACCTCCGCGTGCACTCCACCACCGGCTAACTGAACCGACGCACCCGCGCGTCGAGATGTTCCCGAGCGGCCGGCGGGGTCTGCGCGGCGAACGTCTCCAGCGCCGCCCGCGCCTCGTCGGACACTCCGGCGGGCACCACCACGTCGAGCGTCACCAGCAGGTCACCCGCGCGCCCGTCGCGACGTACCACGCCCTTGCCCCGCGCCCGCAGGATCCGGCCGCTGGGCGTGCCCGGCGGCACCCGCAGGGTCACCGCGCCGTCGAGCGTGGGTACCCGCAGATCGGTGCCGAGCACCGCCTCCGCGAACGTGATCGGCACGGTCAGCGTCAGATCGTCGCCGGTACGCCCGAACAGCTCGTCCGGGCGGACCTTCACGTGGACGAACAGGTCGCCGGCCGGACCGCCCCGCTCGCCCGGCTCACCCCGCCCGGACAGCCGGATCCGCTGGCCGTCGGCCACCCCGGCCGGGAACCGGACGTTGAGCGTGCGGGTCTTGGTGACCCCGCCGGTGCCCTGGCACTCCGGGCACTTCTCCTCGACGATCGTGCCCACGCCCTGGCAGTTGCGGCACGGCTCGGAGAAGCTGAACGACCCCTGGTTGCGGGTGGTCACGCCGGCGCCCTGGCACACCGGGCAGGTGCGCGGCTGGGTGCCGGGCTTGGCCCCGCTGCCGTGGCAGGTGTCGCAGACCCCGGGCGCGCGCAGCGTCAGCGGCAGCGTCACCCCGCGTACGGCGTCGCCGAAGTCGAGCGCCACCTCGGCCTCGACGTCCCGTCCCCGGGCCGGGCCCCGGGGCGCCGCCCCGCCCCCGCCGCCGGAGAAGATCGAACTGAACAGGTCCTGGAAGCCGGCACCGCCGAAGCGCCGGTCGCCCCCGCCGGCCGCGCCACCGAACAGGTCGGAGACGTCGAACGGCATCCCGCCCGGCTGGCCGGCGCCGCGGGCACTGCGCCGGAACGCGCCCGAGCCGAACAGCGAGCGCATCTCGTCGTACTCCCGGCGCTTGGCCTCGTCGCCGAGCACCGCGTACGCCTCGGAGACGGCCTTGAACCGCTCCTCCGCCTTCGGGTCACCCGGGTTGTGGTCCGGGTGCGACTCCCGGGCCAGTTTGCGGTACGCCTTCTTGATGTCGTCTGCGGAGGCGGCCTTCGCCACGCCCAGTTCGGCGTAGTAGTCCTTCTCGATCCAGTCCTTGGAACTCACCGGTCCACCCCCTCCCGGCCCACCTGGCCCGGACGCCCCGCCCGTCGTACGCCGGCGGGCGGGGCGGTCCGGTCACTCGTTCGCATCTATTCCGGGTCGGCGACCCCGACCAGCGCCGGCCGTAGCAGCCGCTCGCCGATCTGGTAGCCGCGTCGCATGATCTGCACACAGGTCGGCTCGGTGACGTCGGTCGAGGTCTGGTGCGCCACCGCCTCGTGCCGGGTCGGGTCGAACGGGTCGCCCTGCTCGCCGAACGCGGTCAGCCCGAACTTGCCGAGCGCCGCGGTGAGCTGCTCGGCCACCGAGCCGAACGGCCCGACCAGGTCGCCGTGCTCGCGGGCCCGGTCCAGGTCGTCGAGGATCGGCAGCAACGCGGCGAGCACCGCCCCGGTGGCCTGCTCGGTGACCAGGCCCCGGTCGCGGTCCACCCGCTTGCGGTAGTTGGCGTACTCCGCCGTCACCCGCTGCAGGTCCCGGGTCCGCTCGTCCAGGTCGGCGCGGAGCGCCTCCAGTTCGGCCGCGAGCGGGGTGCCGGTGCCGGCGCCGCCCTCCGCCGGCTCGGCCGGCGCGTCCACCACCGGCGGACCGCCCGGCGCCGAACCCTCGGCGGGCGTGGCCTCGACCTCGATCTCGTCGACTACGACCTCGGCCTCCTCGACCAGCCCCTCGGCCGGGGCGTCGGTCCCGGCGTCGGCGGCGGCCGCCTCCGGCTCGACCGTCTCGCTGATCTTGCGGTTGTTGCGGATGACGACCCGCGGCTTCTCACCAGCGGCCTGCTCGGCCGGCTCGGCAGACGCGGAGCCACCCGGCGCCGACCCGGTGGCGCCCGGGTCGGCGGCTCGTGGCTTCTCCGTCATACGGCTACCTCATCCCTGTGCGTGGAGTTCGGCTGGCGAGGCGCAAGGTCACTTCTTGTCCTCGTCCACGATCTCCGCGTCGACCACGTCGTCGGCGCCACCGGCCTGCGCACCGCCGGCCTGGGCCCCACCGGTCGTCCCGGCACCGGCACCCTCGGCTCCCGGCTGCGGCTGCTCGGCCTGCTGGGCGTAGAGCAGCGAACCGGCCTGCTGGGAGACCTGGGCCAGCTTCTCGTGCGCCGACTTGATCTTCTCGATGTCGCTGCCGCCGAGCGCGCCGCGCAGCTCGCCGAGGGCCTCGTTGAGCTGGTCCTTGTTCTCGGCGGGGAGCTTGTCGCCGTTCTCCGCCAGGAACTTCTCGGTCTGCCACTGGAGCGCCTCGGCCACGTTGCGGGTCTCGGCCTCCTCGCGGCGGCGCTTGTCCTCCTCCGCGTGCTCCTCGGCGTCCCGGCGCATCCGCTCGATGTCGTCCTTCGGCAGCGAGGAGCCGCCGGTGATCGTCATCTTCTGCTCCTTGCCGGTGCCAAGGTCCTTGGCGTGCACGTTGACGATGCCGTTGGCGTCGATGTCGAAGGTGACCTCGATCTGCGGCACGCCGCGCGGCGCCGGCGGGAGGCCGGTCAGCTCGAAGGTGCCGAGCTTCTTGTTGTAGGCCGCGATCTCGCGCTCGCCCTGGAAGACCTGGATCAGCACCGACGGCTGGTTGTCGTCCGCCGTGGTGAAGACCTCGGAACGCTTGGTCGGGATGGTGGTGTTGCGCTCGATCAGCTTGGTGAAGATGCCGCCCTTGGTCTCGATGCCCAGGCTCAGCGGGGTCACGTCGAGCAGCAGGACGTCCTTCACCTCGCCCTTGAGCACACCGGCCTGCAGGGCGGCGCCGACGGCGACGACCTCGTCCGGGTTGACGCCCTTGTTGGGCTCCTTGCCGGTGAGCTGCTTGACCAGCTCGGTCACGGCCGGCATCCGGGTCGAACCACCGACCAGGATGACGTGGTCGACGTCGGAGATCTTGATCCCGGCGTCCTTCACGGCCTGCTCGAACGGGCCCTTGCAGCGGTCCAGCAGGTCCTGCGTCATCCGCTGGAACTCGGCCCGGCTGAGCGTCACGTCGAGGTGCAGCGGGCCGGCGGCACCGGCGGTGATGTACGGCAGGTTGATGTTGGTGGTGGTGGCGGCGGACAGCTCGATCTTGGCCTTCTCGGCGGCCTCCCGGAGCCGCTGCAGGGCCATCTTGTCCTGCGCCAGGTCGATGCCGTGCTCGCCGCGGAAGGTCTTCACCAGGTGGTCGATGATCCGCTGGTCCCAGTCGTCGCCACCGAGCTGGTTGTCACCGCTGGTCGACTTGACCTCCACCACGCCCTCGGCCAGCTCCAGCAGCGACACGTCGAAGGTGCCGCCGCCGAGGTCGAAGACCAGGACGGTCTGCTCCTTGGAGCCCTTGTCCAGCCCGTACGCCAGGGCGGCCGCGGTCGGCTCGTTGACGATCCGCAGCACGTTGAAGCCGGCGATCTCACCGGCCTCCTTGGTGGCCTGGCGCTGGCCGTCGTTGAAGTAGGCCGGGACGGTGATCACCGCGTCGGTGATCTGCTCGCCCAGGTACGCCTCCGCGTCCCGCTTGAGCTTCATCAGCGTCCGCGCCGAGATCTCCTGCGGGGTGTACTTCTTGCCGTCGATGTCGACGGACCAGTTGGTGCCGATCTCCCGCTTCACCGACCGGATGGTCCGGTCCGGGTTGGTCACCGCCTGGCGCTTGGCGACCTCACCGACGAGCACCTCGCCGTTGCGGGCGAACGCGACGATCGACGGGGTCGTCCGCGAGCCCTCCGCGTTGGCGATGACGGTGGGCTCACCGCCCTCCAGGACGCTGACGCAGGAGTTCGTCGTGCCGAGGTCGATACCGACCGCACGTGCCATCTTCGCTTCCTCGCTTCGTTACGTTGAGCAGGTGACGGGCACCGCCCGCTGAACTGTCCGGCGGGTGCCCGCTGCCGGACCCCACCACAAGTTGAGTGAACTTGACTCAATAGTGCCACGCGGCCGGCGATCGTCAAGTCGAGGTTGAGTCTGGCTGACGCAAGTCCGACACAGCTACTCATCAGTTGTCTTCCCTTGCATCGGTCGGGCACGCTTTAGCGGTGACGACGCACGGCGATCCCGCCACCCAATCCGGCGCGCCCGCCGTCGCAGCCCGCACCGGCTCCACGGACGCCGGGGAGGACCCGCCCGCCACCACCGGGGACGACAGCCTGCCCGCGGCGCTCGCCGGCCTGCGGGCCGCGATCGGGGCGGCCCGGTTCCCGCTCGTCCTGCCCTCGGCCGAGCCGGCCCGGCGTACCGGCGCCGCCCTCACCGACCAGCTCGACGACTACCTCATCCCGCGGCTCGCCCGGCTGGACGCGCCGCTGCTCGTGGTGGTCGGCGGGTCCACCGGCGCGGGCAAGTCGACCCTGGTCAACAGCCTGGTGCAGGCCCGGGTGAGCGCCGCCGGCGTGCTCCGGCCGACCACCCGCTCCCCGGTGCTGGTCTGCAACCCGGCCGACGCCGCCTGGTTCCGCCAGGGCGAGCTGCTGCCCGGCCTCACCCGCACCAACGAGCCGAGCGAGGACCCGCGCACCCTGCACCTGGTCACCGCCCCCGCGCTCCCGGCCGGGCTGGCCTTCCTCGACGCGCCCGACATCGACTCGGTGGTCGACGCCAACCGGGCCCTGGCCGGCCAGCTGCTGGCCGCCGCCGACCTCTGGCTCTTCGTCACCACCGCCGCCCGCTACGCCGACGCGGTCCCCTGGGAGCTGCTGCGCAGCGCCCGGTCCCGGGGCGCGGTGATCGCCATGGTGCTCGACCGGGTGCCACCGGAGGCCGCCGACGAGGTCGCCGCCCACCTGTCCGAGATGCTCGCCGCGCAGGATCTCGGCGCGGCGCCGCTCTTCGTGCTGCCGGAAACCTGGGTCGACGGCCAGGGGCTGCTGCCCGACCGGGTCACCGCGCCGCTGGCCGGCTGGTTCGCCCGGCTGGCCGCCGACGCGGACGCCCGGGCCGCCGTGGTCCGGCAGACCCTGGACGGGGCCCTCGCCTCGCTGCACCCCACCGTCGAAGGGCTCGCCGAGGCCGCCGAGGAGCAGGTGGCCGCCGCGGACGCGCTCGACGAACGGATCCGGGCCGCGTACCGGGGGGCACACCGGACGGTCGAACAGGGGCTGCGCGACGGTCGGCTGCTCCGCGGCGAGGTGCTCGCCCGCTGGCAGGAGTTCGTCGGCACCGGCGAGTTCTTCCGCACCCTGGAGGCGCGGATCGGCCGGTTGCGCGACCGGGTGGTGGCCGCGGTGACCGGCCGCCCCGCCCCGGCCGCCGAGCTGCGGACCGCTATCGAGTCGCAGCTGGTCACCCTGCTGCGCGGGGTCGCCGCCGAGGCCGCCGAGAACGCGTACACCGGGTGGAAGGCGCACCCGGCGGGGGCCGCGCTGCTCGAACCGGCGCTCGCGCACCCCGCCGACGACCTGCCCGAGCGCGCCGAGCGGATGGTCCGCGACTGGCAGCGCGGGGTGCTGGAGCTGGTCCGGGCGGAGGGCGGCGACAAGCGGTTCGTGGCCCGCACGGCGGCCTACGCGGTGAACGCCACCGGCCTGGCCGTGATGATCGCGGTGTTCGCCTCGACCGCGTTCATCCCGACCGGGTTGGAGGTGGCCACCGGCGCCGGCACCACCGTCGCCGCGCAGGCCGTGCTCCAGGCGATCTTCGGCGACCAGGCCGTGCGTACGCTCGCCAACAAGGCCCGGGCCGACCTGCTGGACCGGGTGCGGGCGCTGCTGGACGACGAGGCCGCCCGCTTCCTCACCCGCACCGAGCAGGCCCGGCCGGCCGCCGACACCGCCGCCGAGCTGCGCCGGGCCGCCGGCCGGGTGGAGGCCGCCCGGCACCGGAGCGGCTTCGCCGAGGCCACCGGAGCGACCCTCCCGGCCGGGGACGAGGGACTCTCGTGACCGCGCGGAGTGAGCCTGCGCACCCGGCCGCCGCGAACGGAGAGGGACTCCGGTGAACAACATCGTGGGGCGGATGCGGGAGGCGTTCCGCGGTGACCAGCGGGTCGACGCGGACGACCTGGTCGCCCGGTTGGAGGCGATCCGCCGGTTCCTCGACCTGGTCGACGGTCACCTGCCGGACACGCAACTGGTCGCCGCGCACACCCTGGTCGAGCGGGCCGGCACCCGGCTCTCGCTCTCCCGCGACCACACCGTGGTGGCCCTCGCCGGTGCCACCGGCAGCGGCAAGTCCAGCCTGTTCAACGCGCTGGCCCGGCTGGAGCTGTCGCCGGTCGGGGTACGCCGCCCCACCACCGGGGTCACGCACGCCTGCGTGTGGGGGCCGCTGGACGGCGGCAGCCGGCTGCTCGACTGGATCGGCGTGCTGCCCCGGCACCGGTTCGTCCGGGAGAGCGCGCTGGACGGCGACGACGAGTCGGCCCTGCACGGGCTGATCCTGCTCGACCTGCCCGACTTCGACTCCGTGCAGCGCACCCACCGGCTGGAGGTGGACCGGCTGCTCGGCCTGGTCGACCTGGTGGTCTGGGTGGTCGACCCGCAGAAGTACGCGGACCGGGTGATCCACGGCAGCTACCTGCGCGAGTTCCACCGGCACCGGGACGTCACCCTGGTCGTGCTCAACCAGGCCGACCGGCTGCCCCCGGCCGAACTGCCCCGGGTGCTGGCCGATCTGCGCCGGCTGCTCGACGCCGACCAGCTCGCCGGCGTACCGCTGCTGGCCACCACGGCCACCGAGCAGGCCGGCATCGCCGGGCTGCGGGAGGCGCTGGAGCGCACCGTGACCGAACGGCAGGCCGCGCTGCGCCGGCTGGCCGGCGACGTGGACGGGGTGGTCGCCGGGCTGGCCGACCTGGTCGGCCGGGACCAGCCGTCCGCCGGGCCGGACGCCGCGGTGGTCCGCGAGCTGAACCGGGCGCTGGCCGGCGCGGCCGGGGTGCCGGCGGTGGCCGAGGCGGTCGAGTTGGCGTACCGCCACCGGGCCGGCGCGGCCACCGGCTGGCCGGTGGTGCGGGGCTGGCGCCGGCTGCGCCCCGACCCGCTGCGCCGGCTGCACCTGGCTGGCGCCGCCGCCGGGGACGATCCGGCGGAGAGCCTGGTGGCCGCCACCTCCGTGCCCGACCCGACCGCGGCCCAGCGGTCCGCGCTCGGGCTGGCCATCCGGTCGGTGGCCGAGGGCACCGGGGCCGACCTGCCGGCGGTCTGGCAGACCGCGGTGACCGCCGCCGCCCGGTCCCGGCGCGGCGACCTTCCGGACGCGCTGGACCGGGCGGTGGCCGGCACCGACCTGGGTATGGAGCGGCGGCCGGTCTGGTGGCGGCTGGTGGGCGGCCTCCAGTGGCTGCTCACCCTGACCGCGCTGGTCGGCCTGGGCTGGCTCGCGCTGGGCTACGCGCTGCGCGCGCTCGGCCTGCCCGCGCTGGACAACCCCACCGTCGGGGTGGTGCCGCTGCCGACCCTGCTGCTGCTCGGCGGGCTGCTGGCCGGGCTGCTGGTGGCCGCGCTGACCCGGCCGGTCGTCCGGCTGGGCGCCCGGCGCGCCCGGGGACGGGCCGAGCAGCGGCTCACCGCCGCGGTGGCGACGGTCGGCGAGACGTACGTCCTCGCGCCGGTGCGGGTCGTGCTCGGCTCGTACGCGAAGGCGCGCGAGGCGCTCCGGTCGGCCACCCGTGGATGACCGCGAGGCCCGCCGTCAGGGTTGCCGAGCGCCCGGCGTGTGGGTGAAACGCTCGGCTCGCTACCGCTGACCGGGACGGCCCGGCGGCGTAGGGTCGATACATGGCCACGCCCCAGACCCCCTACGACGCGGTGCTCCAGGCCGCACGCGACGTGACCAGGCTGGACACCGCCCTCGACGCCGAGATGCTCGGTGCCGCGCTGCTCGGCAGCGTCTACGCGGTCGCCGAGACCGACCGCAGCGCCGCGGTACGGGACTTCGTGGCCGGCTTCCTGGCCGCCACCTCCCGCCGCCGCACGGCCGCCGCCACCACCATCCGCTCCGTCTTCGCCGCCCTGGTGCCCGACGCCGAGGGCGCCGCCCGGGTCCGCCCCGGCGCCACCGCGCCGGCCTGGTCCGGCCAGCTCGGCAAGGTGCACCTCACCGGCAGCTGGGCGTACGGCGACGTGTACGGCGACCAGACCTCCTACCTCGCCACGTTCGCCTACGACGACGCGGCCGGTGGCCCGGAACACGCGCTGGTCGCTTTGGTCGACCACAACATCGGGATCACCAAGGACGTCTTCGTCGGCGGGCCGGCCGAGCGGATCCTGGAGCAGGTCCGGCAGATGTGCGCCGGCGACGAGCTGACCTGGTTCCGCGAGGAGGACCCGGCCCGGATGCACGGCGAGGTGAGCCGGCACCTGGCGATCACCGACGACCTCGGCGAGCTGCCGGGTGAGGGCTCGCTGGCCACCGACCGGGCGCTGGTCGGCGCGCGGCTGGCGCTGCTGCCGCACGGCGCGGTCCCGCCCGCCGACCCGGACGCCGTCGAGCCGCTCTCCGCGGCCGAGCGTACGGAGCTGGTGCGGCGGTTCCTCGCCGCGCCCGAGGCGGCCCGGTTCGGCCTGGACAGCGTCGACGGCCCCGAGCTGGCGTCCCTGCACTTCTGCCTGAGCCTGCTGCTGGACCACGCGGCGAGCTTCCCGGACGCCGACCCGCTGCGCTGGAGTCCGGCGGTGGCCGGGCTGTTCCTGCTGGACTGGGTGCACCGGCGGGCCGTGCTGGACATGGACGACGCCGCGATGCTGCCCCGGGTGCTGCGCGCCTGGGCCGCGTACGCCGCCCGCCAGCGCGGGCTGCCCGGGCCGGCCGCGACGCAGACCGACACCGCGATCGAGGAGATGGTGCCGGAGTTCGCCCGGCTCTACAGCACCGGCGAGCGGCGCAGCCCGGCCACCGCCGCCGTCGCCCAGCTGATGGCCGACGGCGTCGACCCGGACGACCCGGCCGCGCTGGACGCCTGGATCGAGGCCAACCGCCACCGCCTAGCCGACGACGGCGCCTAACCCCACC
>NZ_QGSW01000108.1:0-12726 GCF_003176715.1 Micromonospora sp. S4605 | reverse complement strand
GGGCACCACCGGGCGGGCCGGGTCGACGCCGGCCGGCAGCCGCGCCCGGTCGGCCAGCACGGCGCCGCGCAGCCGCTCGGCGCGGCCGTGGTCGTCCGCCACGAAGACCTCCCGACCCCCGGCGGCCAGCGCCACCGCCAGGCCGGCGGTGAGCGCCGTGGCGTCCTCCCGGGGGGTCAGCAGCGCGACCCGGGCGGGTTGGCGCACCCGCTCGGCGACGGCCATCGCCACGTACCGCACGTCGGCGTCGACCGCCCGCCCGGCGCGCGGGTGGCGGCGCCGGACGGTGCCGAGCAGCGGCAGCCCGGTGGCGTCGCGCACCTCGGCGACCGACCGGACGCGGCGGTCCGCCGACTCCCGGACGTACGCCAGCACCACTCCGGCCAGCAGGCCGCCGAGCAGCCCGGCGAGCAGGTGCAGGGATCGGTGCCCGGGCGCGGAGACCAGCGTCCGGTCGGCGGTCCGGGTGACCCAGCCGGGGTTGACGTCGACCGCCGCGATCTCGGTACGCGCCGAGTTGAGCTGGGCGAGCTGGTTGTTGATTCCGGCCAGTTCGGCCACCGTGGCGTCGACCGCGCCGTCCCGGGCGCCGCCGATCCGCTTCTGCAGGGCGCTCTGCTGGGCGGCCACCCGGGCGATGCTGTCGTCGTACGAGCGCAGCATCTCCGCGCGCTGCTTCTCGTACATGGCGCGGCGCACGTCGAGGTAGGCACGGGCGGCGAGGTTGGCGCTCTCCACCGCCTGCCGGGGATCGGACGCGCGGTAGCCGAAGCGCAGGATCTGCCCGCCGGTGGGCACCTCCACCTCCAGCGCGTCGCGCACCTCGCGCGGGTCCCGGCCGCCGGCGTCGGCCAGCCGTTGCACCACCTCGGTGCCGGTGGCGATGCCGCTCTCCACGTTCATGTTGACCGCCCGGTCGGCGGCGGCCCCGCTGGGGGTGAAGGCGTCGGTGACCACCGGCCGGACCGCCACCACCGCGTTGGCGGTGACCGCTGCCGGGACCAGGAGCAGGTAGCCCGCGGCGGCCAGCAGGCCGACCGCGGCCACCGCGGCCACCAGCCGGAACCGGTGCAGCGGCACGCGGAGCAGGTCGGTCAGGGTGACCGTGCGGGCGGGCGGGGACCCGCCCCCGGCGTCGCCGGGCCAGGGACCGCCAGAAGCGTCAGCCATCGAACTTCTTCACCATCTGTTGGGGGTTGCCGACCACCACCACCCGCGGCGGCACGTCCGTACGGACCACCGTCGCCGCGCCCACCACGGCGTCCCGGCCGATCCGTACGCCCTTGAGCACCAGCGCGTGGGCGCCGATCCAGACGTTCTCCTCGACCACTATCGGCGCGCGGGTGGCCGAGGTCGGCGGGTCGTGCCGTAGGCCCGGGGACAGGTTGTGGAAGTCGCTGTCCAGCAGTTCGCAGTTCGACAGCAGGCACCGGTCGCCGATGGTGACCGAACTCCAGGTGCCGATCCAGGTCGCGTTGAGCAGGCAGTCGACGCCGACCCGGACCTCGCCGGGGCCGGCGAACCGGACCAGCTTGTTCAGCCGGGTGCGGTCGCCGATGCTGACCCGCACCCCCCGGCGCAGCCGGATCCGGCCGCGGATCTCCACGCCCCGTCCGAGGGTCAGCCCCGGATAGCGCAGCCGGTACCAACTGCGCTTGACCGCGAAGACCGTCCGCACCAGGAGCCCTCGGCGGATGCCCGCGTCGACCACCGGCCCTCCTCCCTCGCCGGGACCGGTCACAGTGGATCCGCCGGCCCGACGCGCACAATCTACCGATTTTCCGTCACGAACCGTAGCCGCTACTGCACGGAGAAGAACATCGACGGAGTCGACCAGGTCAGCCCGGGCGACGGCACGGCGAGCACGGTGGCCGCCGTACCGTCGACCACCGGTGCGGCCGTCGGGTCGAACGGGACGCCGCGCAGCGTCCCGTCGGTGGCGCCGTAGACGATCCGGCCACCCACCCAGGCCATGCCCCGCACCGCAGACCAGGTCACCCCGGTGGTCGGCAGGCTGAACTCGGTGGCGCCCAGGTAGTTGCCGTCGATCTCGAAGTACCGGTAGTAGAGCGCGTTGGCGCCGGCCCGGGTGTAGTAGAGCCGGCCGTCGAGGAAGAACGCGCCGGTCATCGCCGCCGGGGTGAACCAGTCGTTGTAGCCGGACGCCTCCCACGGCACGCCGATCGCGCCGCCGGTGAACATGGAGATGTCGATCCGGCTGCCGGTGGGGGTTCCAGCCACCGCGTGCGACCAGTAGATCCGGTCGGCCACCCGCCACGTCGCGCCGGCGGCGGTGTAGTTCGGCTGGCTCACCGTGGCCGGGGCGCCGACCGGGGCGCCGTCGAACGGCACCCGGGCCAGCACGCCGCTGCCGGTGCCGAGGTAGAGGTTGCCGGTGGTCCCGGTCGGCGGGTTCTTCGGCGTGACGGCGCGCCCGCCGGCGAGCGGGAACATGCCGAGCCGGCCGTGGTACTCCTCGGCCATCGCGTCCGAGTTCTGCCCGAAGTAGAGCCCGTCGCTGCCCCGCCAGAGCACCGGAACCGCCGAGCCCCAGGTGCTGGTGCCGGGGGGGATCGAGGCGCCACCGCTGCGCCGCGGATTCCAGTTCAGCGGCAGGCCGGTGGCCGGGCTGACGGCGGCGATGCCCAGCCGGTCGATCGCGCCGGCGCCGGCCCGGTCGCTGGCGTTGGGGTTGTTCAGCCAGCGGAAGTGCCCGCCCAGGTAGATCACCCCGTCGGCCACCTCCACCGAGGTGATGGTGTCGTTGCCGGTGAAGTCGACCCAGGTGGCCAACTGCCCGCCGCCGCGGGCGGCGGTCTCGAACCGGACCAGCGCGTCGCAGTACGCGGCCGGCCAGCCGGCGCCGCCGTTCGTGCCGACCACGAACCAGCTGCCGTCGGGGCCGAACCGGAGGTCCTGCACGTAGTGCACGAAGGTGGCCGGCGCCGCGCACGGCGGCGTGAACTTCTCCGTGCTCCAGTCCAGCACGGTCGGCGTGCCGGTGAGGTCCACCAGGGCCAGTTGGTTACGGGGCAGGCCGTCGACCAGGGTGAAGTTGCCGCCGACGGCGAGCGTGCCGCCGTCCGGGGTGACGTCGATGGTCCACACGTACGACGTGGTGCCGTGCCGGCCCACGGTGGCATCGACGGTGAAGGTCGGGTCGATCGCGCCGGTGCCGGCGTCGAGCCGGCCGAGCCCGGCGTGCGCGGTGCCGTTGAGCCAGTTGAACGCGCCGGCGACGTAGAGCCAGTTGCCGTGCAGCACGAGGTCGCGCACCGTGCCGCCGTCGGAGCGCCCCTCCCAGCCACCCACTATCGCCCCGGTGCTCGGGTTGAGCGCCACCAGGTTGCGCCGGCTCACGCCGTTGACCGTCTTGAAGGTGCCGCCGACGATCAGCGTGCCGCCCGGCCCGGCGACCAGCGCGTTGACCGCGCCGTCGAGCACCGGCAGGAAGCTGGTCGAGATCGCCCCGGTGCTCCGGTCGTACGCGAAGAGGTAGCGCTGGGTGGTCCACGCCGCGCCGGCGGTCCGCCGGATCTGGGTGAAGCTGCCGCCGACGAAGACCATGGTGCCGATCTGCGCGAAGGCACGGGTCTCGCCGTCGCGGGCGTGCGGGGTGAGGTCGGCGGGGTTGGTCGAGACCAGGGTCGCCGGCGCGGGCGCCGGCACCACGGCGGCGGGCGCCGCGGCGGGCACGGCCAGCACGGCGGCGACGACGGCCAGCGCGACCATCCCGGCCCGGGCGCGGAAGCCGGCGGGACGCCGGCGGAGCGGGAGTGTGGGCACGCGGCGCCTCCAAGGTGGATGACAACCCACGTAGCGTGACCCGATGAGCACAGTGGGCGATATCCGCCGATTGGTCGGCCATCGTGTCGCCAAGGTGACGCAGCGCGAGCGCGGTCGGGGCCAGGAGAACGTGCGCGCCACCTTACGTCATCACACCGCCACTGTGGGTCAGCGTGTGCCTCCGGTCGGCTGTCGCAGATAGGCGTCCTGCCCGGCCCGGGTGAATCCGGCCAGTGCCGCGGCGTCGTGGTTCATCGTCATGTCACAACTGCTCGACCGGGTGGTCATCCCCGCCGAGTTGAAGTAGATCGCCGCCTTGATCTTCGGGTGCGCCTTGAGCGCCGCCGGGAACTGCTCGAACCAGCGCCGCTTGGCCGCCGGGTCGGCCGCGTCGAAGTTGGTGCCGAACTCGGCGAGCATCCGCGGCTTGCCGGCGCCGATGCCGTGCTCGTCCAGCCAGCGGTAGAAGCTCCCGACCGTGGTGCTCGGGCTCTTCCACACCGCGCTGCCGTTGCAGACGTGGAAGTTGTACGGGTCGTAGGCCACCCAGTCGACGTAGCGGTCGCCCGGGTAGAGGCCGGCGTAGCGGTGGTGGTGGCCGGCCCAGCCCATCATCGTCCACACCCAGACCGCGTTGTCCGCGCCGGCCGCGGCGAACCGGTCGTGCACATGCCGCCAGGCCCGGACGAAGTCCGCGTCGCTCCCCTTGACCGGCTCGTCCTCCGGCTCGTGGTCGAAGCCGAGGAAGACCGGCACCTCGGCGGCCCGGATCCGGCCGGCGACCGCGTCGATCGTCGCGTCGTACCGACCACTGTAGACATCCCGCCAGGTCAGCACGGCGCCGGCGGAGAAGATCCGGGACTCCCAGGCGAAGAAGAGCAGCCGGCCTTCGCGCAGCTGCCGCTGCTCGTACGCGTCGGGGAAGGCGCCGTTACTGCCGGTGTTGGAGAAGTCGTGGTAGCGGTGCACGATGTCGAAGGTCCGGCCAACCTGCGCCTCCACCTCGGCAACCGCCCGGCCGTGGTCCCAGCCGGCGGCGGCGCTGGCCGGCGTGTACATCCCCCACCAGGCGCCGCAGGACGGGACCAGCTTCTCCGACACCTGGCCGCAGCGGTTGCTCGGCGCACTCGGCGTCGGGCTCGGCGTGCTCCGGGTCGGGCTCGCCGTCGGCCGGCCGGCGGTGGTCGTCGGCGCGGCCGACGGGCTGGCCGGGCTGGCCGGGCTGGTCAGGGTCGAGCTGGGCCGGGTGCCGAGGTCGTAGCTGAGCAGCAGGCGGGGGCGCAGGTCGGGGTCACGGTGCTCGCTCGACGCCCAGTAGATCCGGGTGTCCAGGCCGGCCTGCGCCAGGGCGACCGTCCAGCTGCCGTTGCCGCGCACCAGCCCCGAGACGTCCCACTCGTTGAAGCCCCGCGCCACCCCGGCGACGCTGTCCAGCCTGGCGCCCGCCGGCACCGGGGTCGGCCGGGCCGCCCGGGCGTCCAGCGACGACGCGTGGGCGGTGACCGTCGCGGCGAACCGCTGCCAGGCGTACACCCGCAGGGTGGCGCGGACGTTGACCGCGTTCGCCGGCAGGTCACCGACGGTGAACGCGAGGACCGCCTCCCGGGCACCCCGGGGGTTGCCGTCGCAGCGGGCCGGGCAGGTCGCCAGCGTGCTCTTCGCGCTGTTGTCGCCGTCCTGCGGCACCGCCGTGGCCGTGGTGTCCGCGCTCGCCCGGACGGCGAGGTCGTCGGCGGCCAGCAGCGGCACCGTGGTGACCAGCAGGCCGGTCGCCACCGTGACGCCGAGGACGCCCAGCACCAGCGCCTTGCGGCGGGGGCCGGCGGGCCGGGGGCGGCGGTGCAGTCCGTGCCGAGCCAAGGCGACTCCCTGTGTCCGAAGTGGTTACGCTCAGCAGCGTATCGACGGTCACGGTACGTCGTGGCGAGGACAGTCGGACCTAAGCGCGACTTAACCGACAGCTAAGGCGTCAGCACGGAGTGCAGCGTCGGTGGGTCAGCGGGCCGCGGCGAGCGCAGCGGCCATCGCGTCGCGGGGTGCCGGGACGCCGGTGAACTGCTCGAACTGGCCGATCGCCTGGGCCAGCAGCAGGTCGAGCCCGGAGACGACCCGGCAGCCGGCCGCGCCCGCCGCGGCGGCCAGCGGCGTCGGCCACGGGTCGTAGAGCGCGTCGAAGAGCACCGTCCCGGCCCGCCAGGCCACCGCGCCGGCGAGCGGGTCGGCGACCCCCTTCGGCACGGTCGAGACCACCACGTCGGCCCGGCAGCGGTCGGCGGCGTCGGCCCAGGGCGCGCCGGCCAGCGGGACGCCGACCGCGTGGGCCACCGGGCGCAACTCCTCGACCGCCGCCGCCCGGCGGGCCACCACGGTCACCTCGCGGGCGGCCAGGCGGGCCGCCGCGGCGAGTGCCGCGCGGGCGGTGCCACCCGCGCCGAGCACCGTCACCGTGGCGCCGGCGCGCACGCCGGCCCCGGCGAGCACCTCCACCATGCCGCCGACGTCGGTGTTGTCCGCGTACCACGAGCCGTCCGGGCGGCGGACCAGCGTGTTGGCCGCGCCCACGGCGACGGCGACGGGTGAGGCGGCCGCGGCCACCGCGAGCGCCGCCTCCTTGCCCGGCATGGTCACCGACAGCCCGGCCCACTCCGGGCCCAGGCTGGCGACCAGGTCCGGCAGCTCCGCGGCGGCGCACTCGATCCGGTCGTACGACCACCCGGCCAGCCCGGCCGCCGCGTAGCCGGCGGTGTGGATCACCGGGGAGAGCGAGTGCGCGATCGGCTTCCCGAGCACCGCCGCCCGCCGTCGGACCGTCATCAGATGATCCCGGCCTCCCGGGCCTTGGCCATGTTGCGTTCGTGCTCCGAGAAGGTCTCGGCGAAGGCGGAGTGCCCCTCCTTGTCGATCGCCACGAAGAAGAGCCACTTGCCCGCCGGCGGGTCCATCGCGCCTTCCAGGGCCTGCTTGCCCGGGTTGTTGATCGGCGTCGGCACCAGGCCCTTGCGCTTGCGGTTGTACGGGTTCTTCGGGTTGTCCAGGTCGGCGGCGGTCATCTCCTTGGACGTCTTGGTGTCCTGGCCGGTCAGCTCCAGGTAGTAGTTGACAGTGACGTCCATCTCCAGGCAGTTGCACGGGAACTCGCCGAACACCCGGTTGTAGGCGACCCGGGCCACCTTGCCCAGGTCGTCCTTGTTACCCGCCTCCGCCTGGGCCAGCGATGCCACGATCAGCGCCTCGTACGGGCTGATCCCGCCGCGCTCCTTCTGCACCCGGTCGGCGAACTCCATCTGCCCGGTGACCGTCAGGAAGTTCTCCACCATCAGCTTGAGGATGCTCTCCGCGGTGGCCTTCGGCGGGATCTCGTAGGTGTCCGGGAAGAGGAAGCCCTCGATCGACGGCTTGACCTTCTGGCCGTCGGTGCGCTTGAACCACCAGTCCGGCACGCCGAGCGCCAGCGGGTCCTTCGCCGCCGTCTCGAAATCCTTCACCGGGATCTTGGTCTGCTCGGAGAGCAGCTTGTAGACGTTCTTGGCGGTGCGGCCCTCGGGGATGGTGAGGCCGTTGACGATCCGGTTCTTCAGGTCGAGCATGGCGGCGACCGCGCTCTCCCCGCTCATCTGCTTGCGCAGCTTGTACAGGCCCGGCTGGATGTTCTTGCTGCGGGAGTTGTCCGCCGCCGCCTCGACGAACGCCTTGGGGCTCTTCACCACGCCGGCAGCGTGCAGCGCGTCGGCCATGTCGGCGATCAGCGCGCCCTGCTTGATCTCGACCGTCACCTCACCGGTGCCGGTGCCGTCGTAGTCGGGCGTGACGAAGTAGTTCTGGATCCGGTCGAAGCCGTAGAAGGCGCCACCGCCGATGCCGCCGAGCAGCACCAGGGCGAGCAGCAGGGCCAGGACGGTCTTGCCCCGGCCGCCGGAACGCTTGTTGCGCTTCTTGACGAAGCCGCGCCGGTGCCGGCCCTTCTCCCCCCGCTCCTGCTCGTCGAACCCGAGGTCCAGATCCTCAATCATTACGTCCGCCTCCGCTGCGCATCCAGCCAGCTCTGCAGAATCTCCACCGCGGCGGCCTGGTCGACCACCGCCCGTTGCCGTTTCCCCCGGACGCCACGCTCGGCAAGCCTACGAGACGCCACGACCGTGGACATCCTCTCGTCGGTGAGCGCTACCGGAACAGGCGCTATTACATCGGCCAAGCGGTCAGCGTACGCCTTCACGTGGACGGCGGCCGGACCGTGCTTGCCGGCGAGGTTGACCGGAAGGCCGACCACCACCTCCACCGCCTCGTGCTCGGCGACCAGCGCGGCGAGCTCGGCGATGTCGCTCGGCACCGCGTCCGGCGCCGCGGCAAGATCGCGGGCGAGGGTGACCAGCGGGGTGGCCAGCACGCCGTGCGGGTCGGAGCGGGCGACCCCGACCCGGACCTGCCCGACGTCCACGCCGAGCCGGACACCACGCGACCCCTCCGTCACCGACGGTCACCGCCCCGGAAAAACGAACCAGGGCGGACCGGCGCGGTCCGCCCTGGTCGGGCCTGGTAGCCCATCACGCCTCGGCGATCGCCTTCTCGACCGTGAGCAGCAGGTTCGAGGCTTCCGCCGCCGGCAGCCCACCGCCCTGGGCGAGGTCGGGGCTGCCCCCGCCGCGCCCGGACAGGGCCGCCTTGACCAGGTCGGCGGCACCGATCCCCCGGCTCCGAGCGGCCGGGTTGACGGCCACCACCAGGGACGCCTTGCCGCCCGAGCGGGCGGCCACGGCGACCACCGCCGGCCGGGCCGGGTCGATCTTGCCGCGGATCTCCTGGGCCAGCGTCCGCACGTCGTTGCCGGCCGCGCCCTCCGGCGCCTCGGTGCCCACGTACGCGACGCCGCGCACATCCTTGGCCTGGGCGGCGAGCGCAGCCGCGCCGCCGAGCACCAACTGGGCGCGGAGCTTCTCCAGCTCCTTCTCGGCGTCGCGCAGCTGGGTGACCGTCTGCTCGACCCGGTCGGCGACCTGGTCGCTGGGCACCCGGTACAGCTCCGCGAGCCGGGCGACCAGCAGGTGCTCGCGGGCCAGGAAGTTGAACGCGTCCATGCCGACCAGCGCCTCGACCCGGCGCACCCCGGAGCCGATCGACGACTCGGAGAGGATCTTGACCAGGCCGAGCTGGCCGGAGCGCGCCACGTGGGTGCCGCCGCACAGCTCGCGGGCGTAGTCGCCGACTTCGACGACCCGCACCTCCTCGCCGTACTTCTCGCCGAACAGCGCCATCGCCCCGATCCGGCGCGCCTCCTCCAGCGAGGTGATGAAGGCGTGCACCTCCAGGTCGGCCAGGAGCACCTCGTTGACCTGCTGCTCGACGTCGCGCAGCACGCTCGGCGCCACCCCGGTCGGGGTGTTGAAGTCGAACCGCAGCCGCCCGGGCGCGTTCAGCGACCCGGCCTGGGTGGCGGACTCGCCGAGGAAGTTGCGCATGGTCTGGTGCACCAGGTGGGTGGCGGTGTGCGAGCGGGAGATGGCCCGCCGCCGGCTGGCGTCGATCTCGGCGAAGCCGGTCTGACCGGGCCGCACCTCGCCCCGGACCACCCGGGCCCGGTGCACGATCAGCCCGGGCACCGGCTGCTGCACGTCGAGGACCTCGACCTGGCCGTCGCCCACCGTGATCATGCCGTGGTCGGGCTGCTGCCCACCGCCCTCGGCGTAGAACGGGGTGGCGTCGAGCACCAGCTCGACCGTGTCACCCTCGACCGCCGCGCTGACCGGCCCGGCCGCGCCGAGCACCGCCCGGACGGTGGACTCCCGGGACACCTCGCTGTAGCCGGTGAACCGCACCGGGCCGCCGGCGTCGAGCACCCCGCGGTACGCCGACACATCGGCGTGCCCGGTCTTGCGCGCCTGCGCGTCGGCCTTCGCCCGGGCCCGCTGGTCGGCCATCAGCCGGCGGAAACCCTCGGCGTCGACCTGGAGCCCCTGCTCGGCCGCGATCTCCAGGGTCAGGTCGATCGGGAAGCCGTACGTGTCGTGCAGCTGGAACGCCTTCTCGCCGGAGAGGCTCTTCCCGCCCGCGGTCCGGGTCTCCGCGATCGCGGTGTCCAGGATCGTGGTGCCCGCGCGCAGGGTGGACAGGAACGCCTCCTCCTCCGCGTACGCGTAGTCGGCGATCCGGTCGAACTCGCTCGCCAGCTCCGGGTAGGACGGGGACATGCAGTCCCGGGCCACCGGCAGCAGCTCGGGCAGCGCCCGGTCCTGCCAGCCGAGCAGCCGCACCGCCCGGATCGCCCGGCGCATGATCCGGCGCAGCACGTAGCCACGCCCCTCGTTGCTCGGGGTCACCCCGTCGCCGATCAGCATCAGCGCGGTACGCACGTGGTCGGCGACCACCCGCAGCCGCACGTCGTCCGGGTGCGACTCGCTGGCCACGTGGCCGGAGTGCGCGCCGTACCGCTTCCCGGTCAGCTCGGCGGCCTTGTCCAGGATCGGCCGGACCTCGTCGATCTCGTAGAGGTTGTCGACCCCCTGCAGGATCGAGGCCATCCGCTCCAGGCCCATGCCGGTGTCGATGTTCTTCGCCGGCAGCTCACCGAGGATCGGGTAGTCCTCCTTGCCGGTGCCCGGGCCCCGCTCGTACTGCATGAAGACGAGGTTCCAGAACTCCATGTAGCGGTCCTCGTCGACCGCCGGGCCGCCCTCGCGGCCGTATTCCGGGCCGCGGTCGTAGAACAGCTCCGAGCACGGGCCGCACGGACCCGGGATGCCCATCGACCAGAAGTTGTCCGCCTTGCCGCGGCGCACGATCCGGTCGGCCGGCACGCCGACCGAGCGCCAGATGTCGTACGCCTCGTCGTCGTCGAGGTAGACCGTCGGCCAGATCCGCTCCGGGTCGAGGCCGAAGCCGCCCTGCTCCTGCGACTTCGTGACCAGGTCCCAGGCGAACGGGATCGCCCCGTCCTTGAAGTAGTCACCGAAGGAGAAGTTGCCGTTCATCTGGAAGAACGTGCCGTGCCGGCTGGTCTTGCCGACCTCGTCGATGTCCGGGGTGCGGATGCACTTCTGGACGCTCACCGCCCGCCGGTAGGACGGGGTCTGCTGGCCCAGGAAGTACGGGACGAACTGCACCATGCCGGCGTTGACGAACAGCAGGTTCGGGTCGCTGATGGCGGGCAGCGGAGCGGACGGCACCACGGTGTGACCGTTCGCCTCGAAGTGGGCGAGGTACCGCCGCTTGATCTCCGCCGTCTTCATCGCTGGTGTTCCTCCGGAAAGATCTCTCGGTCGCCGATGCGCGGGTCCTCCCGCAGCTCGGCGAACTGGTCATCGAAGGCCTCGCCGCTGGCGAACGCCTCGTGGATCTCCTGCTCGCGTTCGGCCATCCCGGTCCGGACGTCCTCCACGAAGCTACGCAGCGACTCAACCAGCCCGCCAGCCGATTGCGACAACGAGCCGGCGATCCCGGCCGGCGTGTACGCCTGGGCGGTGCGGGTCGCCTTGCGGACCACCACCACGCCGACGGCCAGGCCGATGCCCA
The DNA here is from genome assembly GCF_003176715.1 of Micromonospora sp. S4605. Classification (NCBI taxonomy): domain Bacteria; kingdom Bacillati; phylum Actinomycetota; class Actinomycetes; order Micromonosporales; family Micromonosporaceae; genus Micromonospora; species Micromonospora sp. S4605. The sequence goes on along the minus strand of NZ_QGSW01000108.1, from coordinate 1,437 downwards.
GCCAGAACAACCGCCTCATGCTCTAACCTCCTGGTCGCCGCGCGGTCAGCGGTTACCGCGCTTGGCGGCCCGGCGCTGCTGCTTGATGGTGTCGCGCACCTCGCGCTCGGTCTCGGCGTGCCGGCGGGCGGCGGCGGCCTTGCGGACGCCGTAGCCGAAGGCCGCCACCTTGACCAACGGGTTGGCGGCCGCGGCGGAGACGACGGCGGCCAGGTTCGCCACGTTGGCGGTGATGTTCTGGGCGTGGCTGGTCATGGTGTCGACCTTGGCCAGTTGCAGGTTCACCCCGTCCAGCGAGGTCTGCACCTGCTCGAGCGCGGTGTTCACGTTCTTCACCGTGGCGTTGACGTCGCCGAGCAGCGGCGCGGTGCGGTCGTTGAGGTCGTTGATCATCCGGGTGGTGGCGTCCACGGTGTGCCGCAGCCGCAGGATGGGCAGCGTCAGGATCAACACCAGCATCGCGAACGCGATCGCCGCGATCAGCGCCGCGACCTCTCCAAAGTCCACGCCTGTCCTCCTCAACCAGGGGGTTCCGCGGACCGGACGTCCGCGAACCGCACGACCCTTACCCATGCCGGCGCTCGGCGACCCAGGACGGGCCGGCGGGAGCAGAGCGGCCCGCCAGCCCCAGACCCTACCGTCCGTGATGGAAACCGGCTCAGGACGGTGAGGGTGTCACTTCGCCCAGCGGGTCCTCGGTGAGGGTCGGGAACGGATCCTCCCCGGTGAGCGACGGGTCGGTGCTCGGCTGTGGTCGGGTCCGTTCGTCGTCGATCGCGTTGCGGACCTTCACCGACACCAACGATCCGGTGCACCCCTCCGCTGCGGCTGACGGGCTGGGCGACGGCACCACGGCCGGCTCGCCGTCGACGGGCGGTGGCGTGCAGGCCGGCTCGCGCACCCACAGGTCCAGGGTCAGCTCGTCGCGGCGCCAGCAGGTGTAGCTGCCCTTCGCCGGCTGCTCCGGGCAGCGGGCCACCTTCCACGGGCGCCAGCCGTCGGCGGTCAGCGCCGCCTCGTACGCCCGGGCGGTGTCCTCCGGCGAGCCCTCCGAGGTGACCGTGCGTTCGCGCAGCCGGCAGTCCAGCAGGCACCAGCGGCTGCCGCTGACGTCGTCGACCGTCTTCACCGCCGCCCAGCTCGGCACGTTCAGCTGGTCGAGGGTGTCGAACACCGGGTCGCGGCTGAGCGTACGGATGCCGAAGAAGAGCGGGACGGCGCCGAGCAGCACCACGCTCACCAGGGCCAGTACGGCCATCCGGAGCCGGCGCCGCTCGCGCATCTGCCGGCGCAGTTCGGACCGGGCGCCGCGCAGCCCGCCGGCGGCCGGAGTGTCCTGCTCCACCGGATCCGGGTCGGCGGCGCGGCGCAGCGGCGCCCCGCCGACCGGCTCGGGCTCCGGCCGGTGGGCGGTCGGCTCCGGCGGCGGCACCACCG
>NZ_QGSW01000151.1:0-12860 GCF_003176715.1 Micromonospora sp. S4605 | reverse complement strand
ACCCCGGCCCCGAGCGGCACCGGCGAACCACCGGCCGCCGGGGCCTCGGTGGGGCGGGCGGGACGGCGGCCGGGCGGCGGCGCCGGCCGGGTCACAGCCGGCAGGCGTGGATGTTGGTGACCAGGATGGCGCGGGCGCCGAGCTCGTACAGCTCGTCCATGATCCGGTGCACGTCGTCGCGGAGCACCATCGCCTGCACCGCGACCCAGCCCTCCCGGTGCAGCGGGGAGACGGTCGGCGACTCGATGCCCGGGGTCAGCGAGCTGGCCCGGTCGAGCAGCCCGGCCGGCACGTCGTACGCCAACATCACGTAGCGGCGGGCGACCAGCACCCCGTGCAGCCGGCGCAGCAGCTGCTCGGCCTGCGGGTGCGCGGCGGCACCGGCGCGGCGGACCAGCACCGCCGAGGAGCGCAGCAACGGCTCACCGAAGACCACCAGCCCGGCCTGGCGCAGCGTGGCGCCGGTTTCCACCACGTCGGCCACCACGTCGGCCACGCCGAGCCGGACGGCGTTCTCCACCGCCCCGTCCAGGCGGATCACGTCCGCCTTGACGCCCAGGTCGCCGAGGTGCCGCTCGACCAGCCCGGGGTACGCGGTGGCGATCCGGTGCCCGCCCAGTTCCTGCACCGAGTCGATGTCGTCGGGGCGGGCGGCGAACCGGAAGGTGGCCCGCCCGAAGGCCAGGTCGACCACCTCCTCGGCCGGCGCCCCGGAGTCGATCAGCAGGTCCCGGCCGGTGATGCCGAGGTCGAGGTCACCGGAGCCGACGTAGGTGGCGATGTCCTTCGGGCGCAGGTAGAAGAACTCCAGGTCGTTGGGCTCGTCCCGGCAGACCAGGTCCTTCGGGTCGGTGCGCTGGCGGTAGCCCGCCTCGCGCAGCATCTGGGCGGCCGGCTCGGCCAGGGTGCCCTTGTTGGGTACGGCGACACGCAGCATGACGGAGTGCTCCTAGCAGTCGATTCGGATCAACGACGGGGCGCACTCAGAGATGTCGGTAGACGTCCTTGAGGTCGAGACCGGTGGCGAGCATCAGCACCTGGGTCTGGTAGAGCAGCTGGGAGATCTCCTCGGCGGCCCGCTCCCGGCCCTCGTGCTCGGCGGCCATCCACGACTCGGCCGCCTCCTCGACGACCTTCTTGCCGATGAAGTGCACCCCCCGCTCGAGCGCGGCGACCGTGCCCGAGCCCGGAGTGCCGGCGGCGGCCTTGGCCTGCAGCTCGGCGAACAACTCCTCGAACGTCTTCACGCCGCGATTCTTCCAGCCGCCCCACCAGGGCACGTGCGCCGGGTCAACGTCCGCTCACCGATCGGGACCGTCCACGCGGTGCGGCGGACGCCGCCGGGGCCGGACCGGGCAGCGGACTCGATGGTCACCCGGGTCAGCCGCCGAAGCCGACCCGGTGCCCGTTGCCGGCGACCAGGCCGCGGATGGCCAGCGCCGCGTCGAGCGCGGCGACGGTCGCCGCCCAGCCCTTGTCCTCGGCCGAGCCGGGCAGCCCGGCCCGGTCCCGGGCCTGCTCGATGGTGTCCACGGTGAGCACCCCGTGCGCGACCGGCTTCCCCTCGTCCAGTGCCACCCGGGTCAGCCCGTCGGTGACCGAGCGGCAGACGTAGTCGAAGTGTGCGGTGGCGCCGCGTACCACCACGCCGAGCGCGACCACCACGTCGCACCGGCGGGCGAGGGCCTGGGCCACCACCGGCAGCTCCACCGAGCCGGCCACCCGGGCCACCACGGCCCGCGCCCCGCACGCCTCGGCGGCGGCCACCGCCCGGTCGAGCATGTGGTCGGTCAGCTCGCCGTGCCACCGCGCGGCGACCACGCCCACGGTCATCCCGGCCGCGTCCACCACGCCCACCCCGGGCTCGCCGAATCCCGCCATCGCTACGCTCCGATCTCGTCGCCCGAGGCCAGCCGACTCGCCGGCGCCTCGGTCACCTCGTCCAACTCGTCGAGCAGGTGCCCCATCCGGTCCCGCTTGGTCCGCAGGTAGCGCACGTTCTCCGGGTGCGGCCGGATGGGCAGGCCCTCGCGCCCGGTGATGGTCAGCCCGTAGCCCTCCAGCCCGGCGCGCTTGGCCGGGTTGTTGGTGAGCAGCCGCATCGACCGCACGCCCAGGTCGTAGAGGATCTGCGCGCCGGTGCCGTAGTCCCGGGCGTCGGCGGGCAGGCCGAGGTCGAGGTTGGCGTCGACGGTGTCCCGCCCCAGGTCCTGGAGCTGGTACGCCTGCAGCTTGTGCAGCAGGCCGATGCCCCGCCCCTCGTGCCCGCGCACGTAGAGCACCACGCCCCTGCCCTCCGCGGCCACCCGGGCCAGCGCGGCGTTCAACTGCGGGCCGCAGTCGCAGCGCAGCGAGCCGAACACGTCCCCGGTGAGGCACTCGGAGTGCACCCGCACCAGCACGTCCTGGCCGTCGCCGAGGTCGCCGTAGACCATCGCGACGTGCTCGGCCGGGTCGTGCTCGCTGCGGTAGCCGAGCGCCCGGAACACCCCGTGCTCGGTGGGCATCCGGGCCTCGGCGACCAGCTCCACCTGCTTCTCGGTGCGCCGCCGGTAGGCGATCAGGTCGGCGATGGTGATCAGGGTCAGCGAGTGCTCGGCGCAGAACTTCTCCAGGTCCGGCACCCGCATCATGGTGCCGTCGTCGTTGACCAGTTCGCAGAGCACGCCGGCCGGACGCAGGCCGGCCAGCCGGGTCAGGTCGACCGCGGCCTCGGTGTGCCCGGGCCGGCGCAGCACGCCGCCCTCGCGGGCGCGCAGCGGCACCACGTGCCCCGGGCGGGCCAGGTCGGTCGGGCCGGTGCCGGCATCGGCGAGCAGCCGGATGGTGTGCGCCCGGTCGGCCGCCGAGATGCCGGTGCTCACCCCCTCCCGCGCGTCCACGGTCACCGTGTAGGCGGTGCCGCGCCGGTCCTGGTTGGTGTGGTGCATCGGCGGCAGGTCCAGCCGGTCGCACTCGCTCTCGGTCAGCGGCACGCAGATGTAGCCGGAGGTGTACCGGACCATGAACGCGACCAGCTCGGTGGTGGCCAGTTCGGCGGCGAAGATCAGGTCGCCCTCGTTCTCCCGGTCGGCGTCGTCGACCACGACGACGGGCCGCCCGGCGGCGATGTCCGCCACCGCCTGCTCGATGCTGGCGAAGGTGGTGGTCATGCGACGGCCTCCGAGTAGTTCGACGGGATCGGGGCGGCGGCCGGCCGGAGCGCCCGCGAGGTGCGCCACCAGCTGACCAGGCCCCAGGCGCAGAACGCGCCGTAGACGAGATACATGGCCGCCGACGGGTAGAAGCCGCCGCGCAGCAGCAGCGGCACGCCGACCGCGTCGACGGCGATCCAGATCAGCCAGAAGTCCACCCAGCCACGGGCCATGCCGTAGGTGGCGAGCAGGCTGCCGGTGAGGATCCAGGCGTCCGGCAGCGGCCCCCAGGAGCCGAGCGCGGCGAGCACCGGGTAGGCGGCGGCGGTGCCGAGCACGGCGGCGGCCAGCAGGCCGGCCCGTTCCCGGGCGGTGGCCCAGCGCGGGGCGACCGCTGTGCGGTCCGGCGCGGCGCCCAGCCGGCGGGTTCGCGACCAGCGCCACCAGCCGTACAGGCTGACCGCGAAGAAGAAGACCTGCCGGCCGGCCTGCCCGTACAGGTCGTGTGCCTGCGGGGTGGCGAACGCCCCGCCGAGGAAGACGGTGAACAGCAGCGCGTTGCCGATCATGCCGACCGGCCAGGCCCAGACCAGCCGGCGCAGCCCGAACAGCGCCGAGGCGAGTCCGAAGCCGTTGCCGACGATCTCCCGGACCAGCACCGGCGACCCGGCGATGCTCACCTGCGCGTCCAGCAGCCAGTGCAGCGCGTCCATCAGGCCACCCCGCCCGCCGTCGCGGCGCCGGCGGTCCCGTCCGCCGGTGCGGTCCCGGCGGTCCCGGGCCCGGTCGGCAGGCCGGTACCCGGCAGCCGGTCGCCGAGCAGCCGCTCGACGTACTTGGCCAACACGTCCACCTCGAGGTTGACCGGTTCGCCGACGCCCCGGGCGCCGAGCGTGGTCAGCTTCAGCGTGGTCGGGATGAGCCCGACGGCGAACCAGTCCGGGCCGGCGTCGGCGACGGTCAGCGAGACCCCGTCGACGGTGATCGAGCCCTTCTCCACCACGTACCGGGCGAGCGCGGGCGGCAGGGCGAAGCGGACGGTCTCCCACTGCGGCGCCGGTTCCCGGGAGAGCACCTCGCCGACGCCGTCGACGTGGCCCTGCACCAGGTGCCCGCCGAGCCGGCTGCCGAGTGCGGCGGCCCGCTCCAGGTTGACCGGGTCGCCGGGGCGCAGCGCGCCGAGCGCGGAGCGGCGCAGCGTCTCCCCCATCACGTCGGCGGTGAAGATCCCGTCGGAGACGTCGACCACGGTCAGGCAGACGCCGTTGACCGCGATGGAGTCGCCGTGCCGGGCGTCGGAGGTGACCAGCGGGCCGCGGACCGCGACCAGCGCGGAGTCGCCCGCCGTCTCGGTCACCCGGACGACCTCGCCCAACTCCTCGACGATGCCGGTGAACATGTCAGCCCTCCCTCTTTCGGGGCAGCGCGGTGATCCGCAGATCGGGACCGATCTGGGTAACGTCGGTGAGCTCCAGGTCGATGGCCTCGGCGATGGTCGTCACACCGGCGTCGACCAGCGCGGCCGGGCCGGCGCCGAGCAGCCGGGGCGCGACGTAGCCGACGATCTTGTCGACCAGGCCGGCGGCGAGGAACGCCCCGGCCAGTTGAGGGCCGCCCTCCAGCAGCACCGCTCGGATCCCGCGGCCGTGCAACGTGGCGAGCAGCGCGGGCAGGTCGACCCGGCCGTCCGGGCCGGCCCCGACCTCGTCGGCGGTGGCGATCCAGGTCCGGGCGGCGCCGTCGCGGACCCGGGCGTCGGCCGGGGTACGCCCGGCGCTGTCCACCACCACCCGCAGCGGCTGCCGGATGGCCAGGGTGCCGTCGCGCAGGTTGCGGGCGGTGAGCCGGGGGTCGTCGGCGAGCACGGTGCCCACCCCGACCAGCACCGCGTCCACGGTGCCGCGCAGCGCGTGCACGTCCATCCGGGCCGCCTCGGAGGTGATCCACATGCTGGTGCCGTCGGCCGCGGCGGAGCGGCCGTCCAGGGTCGCGGCGTACTTCCAGATCACGTACGGCCAGCCGCGGCGCATCGAGGTGAGCCAGGCCACGTTGCCGGCCTCCGCCTCGGCGGCCCGTACGCCCAGGTCGACCTGGATGCCGGCGGCGCGCAGGGTGGCGGCGCCGCCGGAGGCGACCGGGTTCGGGTCGGGCACCGCGATCACCACCCGGGCCACGCCGGCCTGGATCAGCGCGGTGCTACAGGGGCCGGTGCGACCGGTGTGGTCGCAGGGTTCCAGGGTGACCACCGCGGTGCCGCCGCGGGCCCGCTCCCCCGCCTGGGCGAGCGCGACGATCTCGGCGTGCGGCCCGCCGGCGTACGCGTGGAAGCCCTCCCCGACGACCGCGCCGGCCGCGTCGAGCAGCACGCAGCCGACCACCGGGTTGGGACTGGTCGTGCCGAGCCCGCGCGCGGCGAGTTCGATCGCGCGACGCATCGCCTCGTCGACGGAGACGCCCGTCATCGCCCCTGCCCTGCCCTCTCACTCGCCGGTCCGCGCGCGGGCGGTTCGGGAGGCATCGGCCGGGTGGCCGCAGGCAGGCGGCGGCGGAGATCCGGGTACGGCACAGCCGACCCGGGGGGCGGGCACGGCACGCCGAAGTCGGCGGCCGGGCACGGCCCGTCCGTCCCGCGCGCTGTCTCCCATCCGGACTGTCTGGGAGCGGGCGTGCCCGCACCCAACCGTCGGCCCCGGATTCTCACCAGGTCCACCGGGCGGCAGAGCCGTCCGGGTCGCGGGCTTACCACGGAAGGCCGTGGATCACCGCCGGTTCGGAATTACACCGAGTCCCGCCAGCGCGTGGTGGGTACCTCCGCAGTCTTACACGCTGGGCGGGGCGTGTCGCCACCGAGGCGAGCTACTTCACATGACGGTGGGGGTCGCTGACCCCGCGGCGCCGGTCGACCGCCACGTACGACCCCGGTTGGCTCTTCGCCACCGACTTCATCTCCGAGGCGACCGCGATCGCCTCCAACGGGCTGGTGAAGCGCTTGCCGGCGTCCGAGACGCAGACGCCGATGGAGAGGGTGACCAGGGCGGCCCGCCGGATGTTGCCCCGGCGGTCCTTCAGCTCGACGTAGCCCCGGGCGGCGTCGTCCGGGTCGTAGAGCGCGTCGGCGGCCCGCTCGAAGTCGGTGGAGACCTTCGAGGTCAGCGGCAGGACCTGCTCGGGGGTGCAGACGATGACGAAGTCGTCGCCGCCGACGTGGCCGAGGAAGGCCGGCGGCAGGCCGACCGAGACCACCGCCCGGTGCAGGCAGCGGGCCAGCGCCGAGATGAAGTCGTCGCCGCGGACGAAGCCGTACCGGTCGTTGACGCTCTTGAACCGGTCGATGTCGATGTAGCCGACGGCGTAGTCGGCCCCGCTGCGGACCCGGTCGGCGATCTCCCGGCGGATCCGGCTGTTGCCGGGCAGCCCGGTCAGCGGCGAGACCTCGCGGAACTCCTTGTTGCGCCGCAGCGTGGAGCTGACCCGGGCGACCAGCTCGGCGGTGTCGAACGGTTTGACCAGGTAGTCGTCGGCGCCGGCGCTGAGGCCGTTGACCTTGTCCGAGGTCATCCCCTTGGCGGTCAGCATGATCACCGGCAGGGCCGAGGTCATCGGGTCGGCGCGCAGCCGGCGGGTCAGCTCCAGGCCGTCGACCCGGGGCATCATCAGGTCCACCACCGCCAGGTCGGGCCGCTGCCGCTCGATCACCTCGAGCGCCTCCTGGCCGTCGCTGGCGTGCAGCACCTCGAAGCCGTGCAGGCGGAGGTTGAACTCGACGAAGCGCGCGATGTCCTCGTCGTCGTCGACGACGAGGATGACGTCCGGTCGCTCCTCCGCCGGGTCCACGTCAGGCCTCGGTGGCGGCGCGTTCCGCGAGGGCCCGCAGCTGGCGTACCGCCTCGGCGGGGTCGGCCGCGCCGTAGACGGCGGTGCCGGCGACGAAGGCGTCGGCGCCGGCGGCGGCGGCCTGCTCGATGGTGTCGGCGGCGATCCCGCCGTCGACCTCGATCCGCAGCTCCAGGTGGCCGGCGGCGACGTGCCGGCGCGCGGTGCGGACCTTGTCCAGCAGCTGCGGGATGAACCGCTGGCCGCCGAAGCCCGCCTTGATCGTCATGATCAGCAGGGTGTCGAAGCTCGGCAGCAGGTCCAGGTACGGCTCGATCGGGGTGTCCCGGTCGATGGCCAGCCCGGCCTTGGCGCCGGCCGCGCGCAGGTCCTTGGCCAGCGCCACCGGGTCGTCGCACGCCTCGGCGTGGAAGGTGACGTTGTACGCACCGGCGTCGGCGTAGCCCGGGGCCCACCGCCGCGGATCCTCGATCATCAGGTGCACGTCGAACGGCAGCTCGGTGGCGGCCCGCAGGCTCTGCACCACGGGCAGGCCGATGGTCAGGTTCGGCACGAAGTGGTTGTCCATCACGTCGACGTGCAACCAGTCCGCGGCGTTCTCCACGGCGCGGACCTCTTCGGCGAGGCGGGCGAAATCGGCGGCCAGGATGCTCGGCGCGACGATCGGCGGCGGTACGGTCACGGGGCCAGTGTACGAACGCGGCCACCGACCACCCGCAGCGCGGCACCATGCGGGACACCCCGTGACCCGGCGGTGACCAATGGTGCAGAATTGGCCACCCTGGTCCGGGGAACCGGACGAAGAGCCAGTCGCGACTGGCCGAACGACGGAAACGCGGCAAGACTCCATCAGGGACGGTGACGCGAGCCGCCCGTCCCCCGGCACGGCGCCGGCGCACGGGCGGCCGTCAGCTCCCGGAAAGGGCGGACGATGCGACGGTGGCTGCTGGCACTGACGCTGGCCGGCACGGCGGTGGCGCTGCTGGCCAGTTGCGTCCGGCCGGGCGGGTCGGACGGCGACCTCACCGACGACTGGCCGGCGCTGCGGCCGCCGCAGCTGTTCGTCCCGGCCAGCGGCGCGTGCCTGCCCCGGATCACCGCGGTCGTGCAGGCGAGCACCTACGAGACGGTGGACTGCTCGCGCAACCACCTGGCCGAGGCGATCCACGTCGGCACCTTCACCGGATCGGCCGCCGAGGGTGACCGGCCGGAGCCGGGCTCGCCGGCGCTGGGCACCGCCCGCCGGGAGTGTGACGAGCGGGTCCGCGAGGTGCTCGGCGGCGACTGGCACGCCGCCCGGCTGACGCTGAACATCGCGCTGCCCTCCGCCCCCGCCTGGCGCGGCGGCGCCCGCTGGTTCCGCTGCGACCTCAGCGAGACCGACAGCATCGACAACACCCGGCCGGTCAACCGCACCGGGAGCCTGCGCGGCGCGATGATCGGCGACTCCCCGTTGGTGCACCGCTGCTTCGACCCGAAGCTGATCGGCGAGAACCTCAACTACATGGCGCCGGTGCTGTGCACCGAGCCGCACCGGGCCGAGTTCGTCGGGGTCTACGTCGAGCGGGACATGTCCTGGGCGGAGTTCACCCGCAACGCCCCGCAGGCGCACCGGCGCTGCATGGCGCTGATCGCCGCCTTCGCCGACGTGCCCAACAACAGCGACCTGCCGTACCGCGCGGGTTCGATCTTCTACCCGCCGTCGCAGCGCGAGTGGGAGGAGGGCGACCGGGGGGTGCGCTGCTTCCTGTGGAGCGACGACCGGAAGCTGACCCGGTCCATGCGGGGCGTCGGCCCGAAGGGCCTACCGGCGATCTGAGCGCTCCGGCCACCGCCCCCGCCGACCAGGCCGCCGGGCGGGCTGCCGGCTGCTCCCCGCCCGGCCGGGCCGCCGGCTGGTCCGCGCCCGCCGGCCGAAGGGAGCGCCCGCGACCCGGGCGCGTGCCGTATGCTGCCGCACCGTGGCGCACCGGCCGGTCGGCGAGCCGGTGGCGGACCACGATCGGGGGAGGTCGGCGATGCGACGGTGGTGGACGGCGGTCGCGCTGGGCGCGGTGACGGCCCTGGCGCTGACCGGGTGCGGCGCACCGGCCGGAGTGGACGGAAACCTCACCGACGACTGGCCGGCCCCTGCCGCGCCGCAGGCGTTCGTCCCGGCCGCCGACGTCTGCCACGCCGCCTTCCAGGCGGTCGGCTACCTCAGCGGCTACAACCCGGTGGACTGCGGCGCGTCGCACCGGGTGGAGACGCTGCACGTGGGCACCCTGTCCGGCCCGGAGGCCGAGCGCGGCACGCCGCCGAAGGCCGGCTCGGCGGGCATGCGGACGGCCCACGCCGAGTGCGGCAAGGCGGTCAACGAGGCGGTCGGCGGCGACTGGCGGTCCGGCCGGCTCGGCCTCACCGTGGTGTTCCCGTCGCCACCGGCCTGGACCGGCGGGGCGCGCTGGTTCCGCTGCGACGTCAGCGAGATCCAGAGCCTCGACGACACCTCCGTCGACGCGCGCACCGGCAGCCTGCGCGGCGCGCTGCGCGGTGACTCCCCGCTGGCCTACCGGTGCTTCTCCCCCAAGCTGGAGAAGGACCAGATCACGGAGATGCGGCCGGTGTCCTGCACCAGCAAGCACCGCGCCGAGTTCGTCGGCGTCTGGCACGCCCCCGAGATCAGCTACGCCGAGTTCCGGCGCACCAGCAAGCGGGTGCACCGGGCCTGCCGCACGCTGATCGCCAAGTACGCGAAGGTGCCGGACGACGGCAACCTGCAGTACCGGGCCGGCACGATCTTCTACCACCCGTTCGAGCGGGACTGGCAGAACGGCAACCGCGGCGTGCAGTGCTTCCTCTGGGTCAGCGACCGCACCCTCACCCGGTCGGTGAAGGGCACCGGCAACAAGGGCCTGCCGATCACCTGACCGGGTGGCCGGCACAAACTGGCACATCCACAAGCGCGGCGGGCCGGGCGACCGCCGGGGCACCGACCCCGGCCGTCGCCGTCAGCCGGCCAGCGCGCGCAGCCGGTCCGAGAAGTCGCGCACCTCGGGCAGGTCACCCCAGCCGCGACCCAGCCGGGTGTGCAGGCCACGCAGCTCACCCACGATCGTCGCCCGCCGGGTCGCCAGCGCATCCCGGGCGACCGGCGCGGCGAGCGCGACCGCGGCGCCCGGATCACCGGCGCAGGCCCAGCAGTCGGCCAGCCGGATCGTGAGCAGCAGGTAGGTGGGGCGCATCCGGACCGGCAGGTGGGTCAGCGCCCGCTGGGTGGCGTGTGCCCCCCGGCGGGCGGCGTCCCGGTCGCCGGTGGCCGCGGCCAGGTCGCGCAACGCGCCCCCGATCGACGACTCGGCGCGCACCTGGCCGGCGTGCTCGACCAGCCAGGGGGCCTCGGCCCGGTCCCGCTCGTCCAGCCGGGACAGCCCCCGGCGACCCAGGACGATCTGCCGCTCGCACTGCGCGGCGTCGCCCATCAGGCCGTACGCCCGCGCCTGGTACAGGTGCGAGACGGTGCCCACCCAGCCCCGGCGGGGGTCGACCGCGCCGAGCGCCCGGGCGTACCGCAGCGACGAGGCGCCGTCGCGGTCGAGGCGGGTCAGCGTGCAGAAGTCGCTGTAGAGGGTGGCCTGGGCGACCAGGTCGGCGGAGACGCCCGCCCAGCGCAGGCCGTGGCCGAACCAGGCCATGCCCACCGCACTCTGCCCCCGCTGCATCCGCAGCCGCCCGGCGAGCTGGGCGTAGCCCGCGGCGAGCCGCAACAGGCTCTGCGGCGGCCGGCCCGCCGCGTGCACCGCCTCCGCCCAACTCGTGACCAGGTGCAGGATGCGCTCGATGGATCCCACGATCTCGGTCGAGACCTGCTCCATGGTGGCCTGCGTGTAGCCCGGCAGCAGCGCGGCCAACCCGTGCACGAGGTCGGTGACCGGTTCGGTGGGCAACTCCGCCGGACCGCGCCGGACCAGCCGCGCGATGGTGGTCAGCACGTCGCCGGGGGCGGGGACCGCGCAACCGGCGTCGCCGTGCAGCGGGCAGGCGATGCCGGCGTACGGCAGCCGGGTGGGCCAGACCGGGACACCCGGCGGGATCACGCCGTCCGCGGTGAGGACGCCGGGGGCGGCGAACAACGTCGGGTCGCCCGCCGGCGCGGCGGCGTCACGCAGCCCCCGGCCGGCCCCGAGGGAGGCCAGCGCGCCGTTGGTGGCCAGCACGTCGTCGAGCCGGCGGGCCAGCCCGGCCGGCGGCTCGCGCAGCCCGCTCTCCACCCGGCTGATAACGCTGTGGTGGTAGCCCACCCGCTGGCCGAGCTGCGACTGGGTGAGGCCGGCGGCCCGCCGCCACCACCGCAGCTCCCGCCCGAACTCCACCCACGACCGCGCCGCTCCGGCCCCCTCGGCCTCCATCAGCCCCTCCCGTGCCCGTCCCGGACCGCCCCCCGGTTCTGGGTGGTGCAGCACTATAGGAGCGGGAACCGCCCTGGTCAACGCGATCCGACGCGGTCCGCACCGGACGGTCGACCCGGGACGGTCAACCCCGGCGGAGCACCGCGAGGAACATCGCGTCGGTGCCGTGCCGGTGCGGCCACAGCTGCACCGTCGGCCCGTCGCCGAGCCCGGGCATTCCCGCCGGCAGCAGTGGGCGGGCGTCGACGAAGTCGACCGGCACCCCGGCACGCCGCGCCGACTCGGTGACCGTCACGTGCGTCTCGACGGTGTGCGGCGAGCACGTCACGTACGCGACCAGCCCGCCCGGGCGGACCGCGCGCAGCGCCGCGGCGAGCAGCTCACGCTGCAACCGGGTCAGCGGCGGCAGGTCGGACGGCTGCCGCCGCCAGCGCGACTCCGGCCGGCGGCGCAGCGCGCCCAGCCCGGTGCACGGCGCGTCGACCAGCACCCGGTCGAAGTGGTCCGCCGGCAGCTTCGGGTGGTCGCCGACCGCGCGCCCGTCGGTGTTCAGCACGGTCACCGGCAGATCGCGGGTCGCCTGGGCCACCAGCCGGGCGCGGTGTTCGGCCACCTCGACCGCGGTGAGCCGACCGCCGCGCTCCGCGACCAGCGCGCCGAGCAGCCCGGACTTGCCGCCCGGCCCGGCGCACAGGTCGAGCCAGCGCCCGTCCGGGCCGTCCAGCGGGGCCTGCGCCAGCGCGTTGGCCACCAGCTGGGAGCCCTCGTCCTGCACGTGCGCCCGCCCCTGCGCCAGCGCCGGCAGGTCGCCGGGCGCCCCGCCGGAGAGGTAGACGGCGTACGGCGAGAAGGCGCCCGGGGCGCCGCCGACCTCGTCGGCCAGCTCCACCGGATCGGCCAGCCCGGGCCGGGCGCAGAGGTGCACCGGCGGGCGCTCATTGTCCTCGATCAGCAGCCGGGTGGTCTCGCCCAGATCGCCGCCGAGCGCCTCGGCGAAGGCCCGCACGATCCACTGCGGGTGGCTGTACGCCAGCGCGAGGTGCCCGATCGGGTCACTCTCCATCGGCGGGGCGAGCTGCCGCACCCAGGCGTCGGCGTCCTTGCCCGCCACCTCGCGCAGCACCGCGTTGGCGAACCCGGTGGCGCCCGGCCCGACCGCGCGGACCAGGTCGACCGTCGAGGAGACCGCCGCGTGCGCGGGCACCCGGGTGTGCAGCAGTTGGTACGCGCCGAGCCGCAGCGCGTCGCGTACCGGCGGGTCGATCCGCTGCACGTCGCGCCCGGCGGCGGCGGTGACGATCGCGTCCAGGGTGCCGAGGTGGCGCAGCGTGCCGTAGGTCAGCTCGGTGGCGAACGCGGCGTCCCGGCCGGTCAGCCCCGCGTCGCGGAGGATCGTCGGCAGCACCAGGGTGGCGTACGCGTCGTCGCGGTGCACCGCCGCGACGGCTTCGTACGCTGCGTACCACGGCCGGGCGACCGACTGCCACCAGCCGTCCACCGCGGG
>NZ_QGSW01000154.1:0-12870 GCF_003176715.1 Micromonospora sp. S4605 | reverse complement strand
GGTGCCGACGGGGTGGGTCAGCCGCCGAAGCCGGAGTCGGCGGGCAGCGAGATGTCGGGCTTTTCCAGCTCCTCGACGTTGACGTCCTTGAACGTCATCACCCGGACATTCTTCACGAACCGCGCGGGGCGGTACATGTCCCACACCCAGGCGTCGTGCATCTCGACCTCGAAGTAGACCTCGCCGTCGGAGTTGCGCACGTGCAGGTCGACCTGGTTGGCGAGGTAGAAGCGGCGTTCCGTCTCCACCACGTAGGAGAACTGGCGGACAATGTCGCGGTACTCCCGGTAGAGCTGCAGCTCCATCTCGGTCTCGTACTTCTCGAGATCTTCCGCGCTCATCGCACTCCGCCTTCCATGACCACATCTTCCCCCACCGGCGCCGAGGGCCGAGGCTGCTCGCCCAACGCCACGCCGACGGTACCCCTTGGCGCGCCGAAGTGCTCCATCGGCTCGTCCGGGCTTACGCCCACCGGTCGACGCGAGCGCGGTGGGCGGCCGTCGCGCCCCGACACGGCGGCCACGTTGACGTACGAGAACCGGTGCTCCCGGCACGGCCCGTGCTCGCGCAGCGCCGCGCTGTGCTCCGGCGTGATGTAACCCTTGTGCTCGGCGAACCCGTAGCCGGGGAAGGCTCCGTCCAGCTCGACCATGATCCGGTCCCGGGTCACCTTCGCCAGCACGCTGGCCGCCGCCACGCAGGCCGCCACCCGGTCGCCCTTCCAGACGGCCAGCCCCGGCACGTCCAGGCCATCCACCCCGAAGCCGTCGGTCAGCACGTACTCGGGCCGGGTGGCCAGCGAGGCCAGCGCCCGGCGCATCGCGGCCAGGTTGCACACGTGCAGGCCGCGGGCGTCGACCTCCTCGGCCGGGATGACCACCACGGCGTACGCGAGCGCCCGGGCGACCACCTCGTCGTAGACCCGCTCCCGGCTGGCCGGGGTGAGCAGCTTGGAGTC
This sequence comes from Micromonospora sp. S4605, assembly GCF_003176715.1. NCBI lineage: Bacteria > Bacillati > Actinomycetota > Actinomycetes > Micromonosporales > Micromonosporaceae > Micromonospora > Micromonospora sp. S4605. Next base: position 11,912 of record NZ_QGSW01000154.1, on the reverse strand, counting down.
GGCGAGCCCGTCGATCTCGCCGCGCCGCCCCTCGGGCAGGATCGCCGCCGCGGCGACCAGCGGCCCGGCGCAGGCCCCCCGGCCGGCCTCGTCGGCCCCGGCCACGTGCCGGAAGCCGCGCCGCTGCAGCGCCCGCTCCAGCGCGTAGAGCCCGGCCTCGCGGCGCACCACGGTGCGCGGCGGGGTCAGCACGGCGCACCCCCGGCGACCTCCGGCAGCACCCGGGCCAGCACCGCTGGCAGGTCGACCGGGTAGTAGCGCTCGCCGGCGCCGGCCAGTTCGTCGACCGGCCACCAGCGGTGCCCGTCGACGCTGGCCCGCTCGACGTCGCTGAAGCCGGTCGTGTCCACCTCCCAGGTGGGCACCCGGACCAGGAAGAACTCCTGCTCCTGCCGGTACCAGACCCCGTCGAAGGTGAACTCGATGGTGTCCCGCCAGACCGGCTCGCCGAGCTGCTCCGGGGTCAGCCGCAGCCCGGTCTCCTCGACCAGCTCGCGGGCGGCCCCGACCGCCGGGGACTCCCCCGGGTCGAGCCCGCCGCCCGGGGTGAACCAGTAGCGGTGCTCGGGCCGGGCCGGGTCGAAGCCGGCGAAGAGCAGCACCCGGCCGGCCGCGTCGACGAGCAGCACGCGGGCCGCGCGCCGAGGGGTGTAGACCGTCACCGCACCAGCCTGCCAGACGCCGCCGACAACGCCCACGCCCCCGCCGGGATCGGCCCGCCGCGCGCCGGCGCCGGATCCGCCGGTCAGGAGTTCGGGATGCCCTCGTACTGCTTCGGCACGCTCAGCCAGGTGGCCCGGCTGACCGGCCAGAAGACGGTGAACGCCCGCCCGACGACCTCGTCCTCGTCGATGGTGGCCACGGTGATGTCCTGCCCGGACTGCTGCCAGTGCTCCAGCGAGTCGCCGGAGGCGGACCGGTGGTCGCCCATCACCCAGAGCCGGCCGTCCGGCACGGTGATGTCGAACTCCTGGTCGGCCGGCTTGTCCCGGTGCCCGCCGGCGGAGAAGATGTACGGCTCGTCGAGCGACTTGCCGTTGATCACCAACCGGTCCTGCGGGTCGCAGCAGACCACGTGGTCGCCGCCGACGCCGATCACCCGCTTGATGAAGTCCTCGCCGTCGGGGTTGCTGCTCCACTCCAGCGGCGCCTTGAACACGATGACCTCGCCCCGGCGGGGCGAGCGGAAGTCGTACACCAGCTTGTTGACCAGCACCCGATCGTCGATCTGGAGCGTGTTCTCCATGGACGGCGAGGGGATGAAAAAGGTCTGCAGCACGAAGGCACGCACCAGTACCGCGACCAGGATCGCCACGCCCAGGAGGATGGGCAGCTCCTTCCAGAAGGAGCTGCGGGGCTTGTCGGTCTGCTCGTCAATCACGGGATGGAGCCTACGTTGCCCGGCTGGACGTCACCGTCCGGAACGCGCGAGAACCCCACAGCGCGGCCGTGAGCGGGAGGAGCAGGACGACACCGCCCTCCGGGGTGGGCCGTACCGGCGGCGGCGCGTCCGGGGCGGCCACGGCCGGTCCGCGTACGTCGGCGAAGGTCTCCGGCACCGAGAGGGCGTTCCACCGCGACGACGGCCAGACCACCGTGAAGGCCCGGCCCACCACGTTCTCGATCGGCACCGGGCCCTGGCAGCGGGCGTCCTGGGAGACCAGCCGGTGGTCGCCCATCACGAAGATCTGCCCGGGCGGTACGACCACCTCCTCGAAGCGCCGGGAACGGCACTCGCGGGGGTTCGGTGGGATGTCCAGCGGGGAGTCGCGCACCACGTACGTCTCGTCGAGCGGGGTGCCGTTGACGGTCACCCGGCCCTGCGCGTCGCAGCACTTCACCCGGTCGCCGGGCAGCCCGATGACCCGCTTGATGAAGTCCTTCTCGCCGGGGCGGCTCACCCCGACCAGGTCGCCGACCGTGCGGCCGAGCTTGCCGACGAAGCCCGGGTCGGGTTCCTCGTCGACCTGCGGGGCCCACCGGTCGGTGCCCCGGAACACCACCACCTCGCCCCGCTTCGGGTCGCGGACGTCGTAGACGACCTTGTTGACCAGCACCCGGTCGCCGACGAGGAGGGTGTCCTCCATCGAACCGGAGGGGATGAAGAACGCCTGGAGCAGGAAGGTGCGGATCAGCACCGCGAGGCAGAACGCGACGACCAGGAGCAGCGGCAACTCCTGCCAGAGCGGCATCTGCCGGCGCCCGCGGCGGGACCGCCGGCGCCACGGATCGACCGCGCCGCCCTCGTCAAGCGTCTGCACCACGCCACTCCCCGGTCCGCAGAAATGACACTACCGCCCGGGAACCCCGTCGAGGCTCCCCGGGCGGTAGTGGACGTCTCCCCGCCGCTGTCGCGGGGTGACCGCCCCGCCGCGCCCGTACGCCCAGCGTAGTGCGGGCCGGGTGGTACGACATACGCGCAGCTCGGGCGGCGTGGCGAGCGGAAGTCAGCTGGGCTGCTTCTCGCGCTTCTCCTTGATCTTGGCCTTCTTGCCCCGCAGCTCGCGCAGGTAGTAGAGCTTGGCGCGCCGGACGTCACCGCGGGTGACGACCTCGATCCGGTCGATGGCCGGGCTGTTGACCGGGTAGGTCCGCTCGACGCCGACACCGAAGCTCACCTTGCGGACCGAGAACGTCTCGCGCAGGCCGTCACCCTGGCGGCGGATGACCACGCCCTGGAAGATCTGGACACGGGACCGGTTGCCCTCGACCACCCGGGCGTGCACCTTGACGGTGTCACCGGCCCGGAAGTCGGGGAGGTCGGACCGCTTCGACTGGGCGTCAAGGGCGTCCAGGATGTTCATCGCAACAACCTCGTGAGGCTCACGGCGCACCGTCAGTCGGTGCGCGGGTGGGTGATTCTGATCCTCGGGTGGTGATCGGTGGCGCCGACCCCGGTCGGGGATCCTCGCAGCCGTCCGCGGCGCGGCCGGATGCGGCAACCCCTCTACTTTGCCACATCCCCCGGTGGCGGCTGAAATCCGGCCCGCTCCAACGCCGCGACGTCCCGTTTGTCCAGGCGCTCCGGATCCAGCGCGGCCAGCAGGTCGGGCCGGCGGCGCGCGGTACGGACCAGCCCCTCCTCCCGCCGCCAGCGGGCGATCCGGCCGTGGTCGCCGGAGCGGAGCACCTCCGGCACGTCCAGGCCGCGCCAGCTCGGCGGCTTGGTGTAGACCGGGGCCTCCAGCAGGCCGTGCGCGTGCGACTCCTCATCCAGCGAGCCGGCGTTGCCGAGCACCCCGGGCAGCAGCCGGGTGACCGCCTCCAGGATCACCAGCACCGCCACCTCGCCGCCGAAGAGCACGTAGTCGCCGAGGGAGACCTCGGTCACCGGCATCCGGGTGGCGGCGTGGTCGAGCACCCGCTGGTCGATGCCCTCGTACCGGCCGCAGGCGAAGAGCAGGTGCGGCTCGGCGGCCAACTCGTAGGCGAGCGCCTGGGTGAACGGGACGCCCACCGGGGAGGGCACCAGCAGGCGCGGCGGGGTCAGCTCCGCCGGCGCGAGCGCGTCGAGCGCCTCACCCCACGGCTCCGGCCGCATCACCATGCCCGGTCCGCCGCCGTACGGGGTGTCGTCGACCGTGCGGTGCACGTCGTGGGTCCAGGTGCGCAGGTCGTGTACGGCCAGCCGGAGCGTGCCGTTGGCCCGGGCCTTGCCGATGAGCGACAGCTCCAGCGGGGCGAGGTACTCCGGGAAGATCGACACGATGTCGACGCGCATGCGGGGATGCTCCGGCGGGTCAGAGGTCGAGCAGACCGGCTGGCGGGTCGACGACCACGCGACCACCGGCCAGGTCGACCTCGGGAACGATCGCCTTGACGAACGGGATCAGCGCGGTCTTCCCCTCGGGGCGGCGCAGCACCAGCAGGTCGGAGGCGGGTGCGTGGTCGATCCGGGCGACCTCGCCGAGCGGCTCGCCGGCCGGGGTGACCGCGGCGAGCCCGACGAGCTGGTGGTCGTGGAACTCCTCCGGGTCCTCCGGCGGGGCCACGTCGGCGCTGTCCACCCCGAGCAGGGTGCCACGCAGCGCCTCGGCGACGTCCCGGTCCAGCACGCCTTCGAACGCGACCAGCAGGCGGCCCTGGTGCCACCGGGCGGACTCCACGGTCAGTTCGGCGGGCACCCGGAACGGCACCCCCGGCCCCTCGGACGGCGGGGTGGGCGAGGGCGTCGCCCCCGGCTCGGTGCGCAGCACCATGCCGGGGGCGAACCGCGCTTCGGGTTCGTCGGTCCGCACCTCCACGGTGACCTCACCGCGGATGCCGTGCGGCTTACCGATCCTGCCGACGATGAGCAGCATCAGTACGAGTCGACGATGTCGACGCGTACGCCGCGCCCACCGATGGAGCCGATCACCTGGCGCAGGGCCTTGGCGGTCCGGCCGGACCGCCCGATCACGGTGCCGAGGTCCTCCGGGTGCACGCGGACTTCCAGCCGCTTGCCCCGGCGGTTGTCGACCAACCGGACACGGACATCGTCCGGGTGGTCGACGATGCCCTTGACCAGGTGCTCCAGCGCCGGACGCAGAGCCACGTCAGGCCTGCTCGCCGGAGTCCGCACCGGCCTGCTCCTCAGTCTTCGGCGCCTCCTCGGCGGCCGGAGCCTCGGCCTTGGCGGCCTTCTTGGCCGGCTTGGCCGGAGCCTCGGCCAGCCCGGCGGCGGCCTTCGCCTCGGCCTCGTACGCCGCGGTGCGGTCGGCCCGCTCCGGGGCGACCTTCAGCGGCGGCGGGGCCGGCAGGCCCTTGAACTTCTGCCAGTCACCGGTCAGCTCCAGCAGCCGCTGCACCGCCTCGCTCGGCTGGGCGCCGACGGACAGCCAGTACTGGACCCGGTCCGACTTGACCTCGATCACCGAAGGGTCTTCCTTCGGCTGGTAGATCCCGACGAACTCGATCGCCCGGCCGTCGCGCTTGGTGCGCGAGTCGGCGACGACGATGCGGTACTGCGGGTTGCGGATCTTGCCCATCCGCAGAAGCCGGATCTTTACGGCCACAGTTGTTTCGCTCCTGTTGCGATCTCACCGGCCCGATAGGGCGGTGTGCACGGGTGAGCGCCGACCGGCACAGTGGGGTTGGGCCGGAGACTCTCGGTGGACTGGCGACGTGCCCGGGTTAGAGGGCGCCGGGCACACGCCGGATACCAGCCAGCCATTCTGCCAGATCCGACCCGGATCTCTCACACCGGACCGGCACGGGTCACCCGGCGGGCGGTCGAGGTGACCGAAAACACACCTTCGGCCCACGGTCGGCGGACCGGTCAGCGGACCGTCAGCGCACCGGCGGGCGGTCCCAGCCGGCCGGCAACGCCTCGGGGGCGGTCCAGTCCGGTGGCGGGGTGAAGTCGCACCAGGTGCCGTCGAACGGGAACTCCCCCGCCTCGGCCAGCGCGATCACCCGCTTGCCCTCGGCCCGGACCGCGTTCTCGTCCGCCACCCAGTAGTCGTCGGGGTACGCCAGCCGCTCGACGAACTCCTCCTCGTCCTTCCACTCCCAGCTCCGGTCCGGGTGGACCAGCACGTCGAGGTCCTGGTCGACCACGTCGACCCCGGCGAGCCCGCCGTCGTCCCAGCGCACCCCCGGCTCCTCGAGGTTGACGTACCAGGTGGCGAACTCGTCGCGCGCGTCGCGGAACCACCAGACCGAGTGGGCCGCCCCGGTGGGCAGGAACTTCAGCAGCGGCGGCCCGTTCCACCGGCCCACCGCCAGCCGGTACGACGCGGCGATCCACTCGGCGAACGGCACCGCCCGCATGCCCAGCCCGGCCACGGTGACCTCGTTGGCCACCGGGGTGTCCCGGGCGATCCAGAGCAGCAGACCCCGGTCGTCGTCGCTGACCACCCGGGCCGGGCGGACCCAGCCGATCCGGCCGCGCCGCACGTTGCGGTGCACGATCAACCGCCCCGGTTCGAACCTCACGGTGCGACCCTACCGGCGGCCGCGCCGGCCACCGGAGGCCGCGCGAGAAGCGGACCCGACGCCGGGAAGCACTGGACGGACCCGGCCCTGCCGAGCGCTGCCGCGCCCCGCAGGACGCGGCAGCCGGCCCCGCCGAGGCGGGACCGGCTGCCGGACGGGTTGGGTCAGTAGGCGCGGGCCAGGATGGCGACCAGGTCGGGCTCGTCCTCGCTGTCCGGCACCGAGCCGTCGGCGCGGACCAGGCAGCGCACCGTCACGCCCTGGCCGTTCGCCTCCGCCTCGCCCTCGACGCCGACCGCCGACCACGGCACCCGGGCCCAGCCGGTGGCCGCCGCCTCGATCGCCTCGGCGAGGGTGCTCACCTCCACGGTCCGGGACTTCCGGTGGGCCAGCGCCTGGTCGTGCAGCGCCTGCTGGTCAGCCTCCAGCGCGGTCAGCACCGCGCCGACCACGTCGGCCACCGGCACCGGGGACTTCGAGCCGTCCGTACGCCGGACCACCACCGCGTTGCCGGCGGCCAGGTCGCGGGGGCCGACCTCGACGCGGACCGGGTAGCCGCGCAGCTCGGCGTCGACGGCCCGGCGGCCGAACGGGGTGTCGGTGCGGTCGTCGAGCGCGACCCGGACCCCGGCGTCGCGCAGCGCGTCGCAGAGCTTCTTCGCCGCCTCCGCAGGGCCGCCAGGGCCCTCGCCGTCCTTGACCACCATGACGTACGCCTGCACCGGCGCCAGCTTCGGCGGCACCCGCAGGCCGTTGTCGTCGCCGTGGCACATGATCAGGCCGCCGAGCATCCGGGTGGAGGTGCCCCAGGAAGTGGTCCAGGCGTGCTCCCGGCCGCCCTCGGCCGAGGAGTAGCTGATGTCGAAGGCCTTGGCGAAGTTCTGCCCCAGCTCGTGGCTGGTGCCCAGCTGGAGCGCCTTGCCGTCGCCCATCATGCCTTCGCAGGTGTAGGTGGCGGTGGCGCCGGCGAAGCGCTCCCGGGCGGTCTTCAGGCCGACCACCACCGGGATGCCGAGCACGTTGACCATCAGGTCCTCGTACGCCTCGTGCAGGATCCGCCGGGCGTACGCCCGGGCGTCGTCGCGGGTGGCGTGCGCGGTGTGCCCCTCCTGCCAGAGGAACTCGCTGGTGCGCAGGAAGATCCGGGGGCGCAGCTCCCAGCGGACCACGTTGGCCCACTGGTTGAGCAGCAGCGGCAGGTCCCGGTACGAGTCGATCCACTTGGCCATGAACTCGCCGATGACCGTCTCGCTGGTCGGGCGGACCACGACCGGCTCGGCGAGCTGCTTGCCGCCGCCGTGGGTGACCACCGCCAGCTCCGGCGAGAAGCCCTCGACGTGCTCGGCCTCACGCTTGAGGTAGTTCTCCGGGATGAAGAGCGGGAAGTACGCGTTCTCCGCGCCGGCCGCCTTGATCCGGGCGTCCATCTCGGCCTGCATCCGCTCCCAGATGGCGTAGCCGGCCGGTCGGATCACCATGGTCCCCCGGACCGGGCCGTTGTCGGCCAGCTTCGCCTTGGCGATCAGGTCCTGGTACCAGCGGGGAAAGTCCTCCGCACGGGGAGTGAGCACGCGTGCCATGACCGCACATCCTATGCGGCGCCCGGCCGCCCGACGCGATCGGGCGGCCCGCGCCACGCTCGGGTCGGGCCGGACACCCCGCCCGGCCGTAGACTTCGATCACCATGAACGAGGTACGGGACGCCGGGCGCCAGCGACTGCGACTGCGGGACCAGATCGTCGTCGCGGCCCGGACGCTGACCGTGGACCGAGGCTGGGACAGCGTGCGGATGGGCGCGGTGGCGACCGCCGCCGGAGTGAGCCGGCAGACCGTCTACAACGAGTTCGGCAGCAAGGCCGGGCTGGCCGAGGCGCTGGCCCGGCGCGAGGTCGACCAGTTCGTCGCCGACGTGCGGGCGGCCCTGGTCGCACACGGCAGCGACGTGCGCGCCGGCGCGTACGCGGCGATCCGGCACACCCTGGCCGAGGCGGCCGCCAACCCGCTGATCAAGGCGATCCTGACCAGCGCGCGGGGCGGCTCCGACGAGCTGCTGCCCTTCCTCACCACCCGGTCCGGGCTGGTGCTGACCGAGGCGAACGGCGCGCTGCTGGACTGGGTCGCCACGCTGGTGCCCGGCGCCGACCGGGCCGCCCTGCGGTTCGCCGCCGACAGCGTGGTCCGCCTCGTGGTCAGCCACATCGTGCTGCCCGGCGCGAGCGTCGACCAGACCGCCCGGGCCCTGGCCGACCTGGCCGTCCACCTCTTCACCCGCGCCGCGATCATCCCCCACTCAGCCGGTTGACCAAGACTCCGGCGGCGACCCGGATCCCCGGGGTCAGCGGATGGGGCGGCCGCGCAGGACGATCCGGCTCGGGTTGCGGACCACGCGCAGGTCGGCGCGGGGGTCCTCGGCGTAGACGACGAGGTCGGCCAGGCCACCCTCGACCAGGCCGGGAAAGCCCAGCCAGTCGCGGGCGCCCCAGGAGGCGGCGGCGAGCACGTCCACCGCCGGCATGCCGGCCCGCTCGTGCAGCAGCAGCATCTCCTCGGCGGCGAGGCCGTGGTCGATGCCCCCGCCGGCGTCCGTGCCGACGTAGATCGGCACCCCCGCCTCGTACGCGGACCGCACCACCTCGGGGAAGCGGTCCCGCAGCGCGAGCATGTGGTCGGCGTAGCCGGGGAACTTGGCCCGCGCCTGGTCGGCGATCCCGCCGAAGGTCTGAATGTTGATCATCGTGGGCACCAGCGCGGTGCCCCGCCGGGCCATCTCGTCGATCAGGTCCAGGCTCAGCCCGGTGCCGTGCTCCACCGAGTCCACCCCGGCGCGCACCATGATCTCGACCGCCGACTCGGAGAAGGTGTGCACGGCGGCGCGCACCCCGGCGGCGTGCGCGGCCTCGACGGCGGCGGCCATGGTGGCGGCGTCCCAGGCGGGCGCCAGGTCGCCGACGCCCCGGTCGATCCAGTCGCCGACCAGCTTGACCCAGCCGTTGCCGGCCCGGGCCTGCTCGGTCACCGTGGCGGCCACCTCGGCCGCGCCGACCTCGACGCCGATGTCGCGCAGGTAGCGCTTGGGCGGGGCGACGTGCCGGCCGGCCCGGGCCAGCCGGGGCAGCTCGGGGTCGTCGTCGAGTTCCGGGTACGGGTATGGCGAGCCGGCGTCCCGGATCGCCAGCACCCCGGCGTCCCGGTCGACCCGGGCCAGTTCCCGGGCCTGGTCGAGCGAGGTGATCGGCGCGCCGCCGCGGGCGATGCCGATGTGGCAGTGCGCGTCGATCAGCCCCGGCAGCACGAAGCCGCCGTCGGCGATGGTCTCCGCGCCCGGCACCGGTTCGAAGGTGACCCGGTCGCCGACCAGCCAGATGTCCCGGACCTCGTCGTCGGGGAGCAGCACACCGCGCACATGCAGAGCCATGTGCACAGTCCTACCGGATCATTCCCCGTCGGGTGCGGGCAGCCCGCCCCGCCGCGCCGTCAGCGGGGGCGGTTGTCGCCCTTGCCGAGCTTGTTGAAGTCGATCTTCGGCAGCTTGAAGCCCGGGGGCAGCCCCTGGCCGGCGGCCAGGTCGTTCGGGTCCATCCCCGGCGGGAGCTGCGGCATGCCGCCCGGGAATCCGCCCGGCATCCCGGCGCCCGCTCCGGCGCGCGGCCGGTTGCCGCCCTTGGTGCCCTTGCGCTTGTTCTTCGGCGACTTGGTCGCCTTGCGCCGGCCGCCGCCGGGCAGGCCCATCATGCCGCCCATCTGCTTCATCATCTTCTGCGCGTCGGCGAAGCGGTTGAGCAGCTGGTTGACGTCCATCACGGTGACCCCCGAGCCGTTGGCGATGCGGGCCCGGCGGGAACCGTTGATGATCTTCGGGTTGCTGCGCTCGCCCGGGGTCATCGACCGGATGATCGCGGTGACCCGGTCGAAGTGCTTGTCGTCCAGCTCGGCGAGCTGGTCCTTCATTTGCCCCATGCCGGGCATCATGGCCAGCACGTTGGCGATCGGGCCCATCCGGCGGACCGCGATGAGCTGGTCGAGGAAGTCCTCCAGGGTGAACTGCTCGCCGCCCATCAGCTTGGCGGTCATCTTCTCCTTCTGATCGGCGTCGAAGGCCTGCTCGGCCTGCTCGATCAGAGTGAGGACGTCGCCCATGCCGAGGATCCGGCTGGCCATCCGGTCGGGGTGGAAGACGTCGAAGTCCTCCAGCTTCTCGCCGGTAGAGGCGAACAGGATCGGCTGGCCGGTGACCTCCCGGACCGACAGCGCCGCGCCACCGCGGGCGTCGCCGTCGAGCTTGGAGAGCACCACGCCGGTGATGCCGACGCCGTCGCGGAACGCCTCGGCGGTGCGGACGGCGTCCTGACCGACCATCGCGTCGATGACGAAGATGACCTCGTCCGGGTCGACCGCGTCACGGATGTCGGCCGCCTGCTGCATCATCTCGGCGTCGATGCCGAGCCGGCCGGCGGTGTCGACGATGACGATGTCCCGGGCGGCCCGCTTGGCGTGCTCGATCGACGCCCGGGCCACCTGCACCGGGTCGCCGACGCCGTTGCCGGGCTCCGGGGCGTACACCTCGACGCCGGCCCGGCCACCGAGCACCTGGAGCTGCCCGACGGCGTTGGGCCGCTGGAGGTCGGCGGCGACCAGCAGCGGCTGGTGCCCCTGCGCCTTGAGCCAGCGGGCCAGCTTGCCGGCGAGGGTGGTCTTACCCGAACCCTGCAGACCGGCCAGCATGATCACGGTCGGCGGCTGCTTGGCGAACTGGAGCCGCCGCCCCTCGCCGCCGAGGACGTTGACCAGCTCCTCGTTGACGATCTTGATGATCTGCTGGGCCGGGTTGAGCGCCTGGGACACCTCCGCGCCGCGCGCCCGCTCCTTGACCCGGGCGATGAAGCCCTTGACCACGGGCAGGGCGACATCCGCCTCCAGCATCGCGAGGCGGATGTCGCGCGCGGTGGCGTCGATGTCGGCGTCGGTGAGCCGACCCTTGCCGCGGAGCTTGGTGAAGATCCCGGAGAGGCGGTCACTCAAGGTGTCAAACACGCGAACATCCTGTTTGTCGGGGTTCCGGCGGGTAACGGGCCGGCGGGTGCGGGACACCCGGCCACCGCTAGGGTAGCCGCCCACCACCCCGGCCGGCGCGTCACCGCGCACTCCCGGCGATCTTGCCGGCGGGCGGGCAGCCGCCGACCGGTGCCGGGCGGCCCGCCGGTCAGAGCTCGACCAGGCCGGACTGGTAGGCGTAGACCACGAGCTGGGCGCGGTCCCGGGCGCCGAGCTTGACCATCGCCCGGCTGACGTGGGTACGCGCGGTCGCCGGGCTGACCACCAACCGGTCGGCGATCTCCGCGTTGCTGAGCCCCTCGCCGACCAGCCCGACCACCTCCCGCTCCCGGTCGGTGAGCGTGTCGAGCCGGGGATGCGGTCGCGGCACCCGGGCCGGCCGGGCGGCGAACTCGCGCACCACCCGCCGGGTGACCGACGGCGAGAGCAGCGCCTCACCGGCCGCCACCAGCCGGATCGCCCGCAGCAGCTCGGCCGGCCGGGTGTCCTTGGTGAGAAAGCCGCTCGCCCCGTGCCGCAGCGCGTCGAAGACGTACTCGTCCAGCTCGAAGGTGGTCAGCACCACCACCCGGGTGGCGGCCAGCCCGGGGTCGGCGACGATCCGTCGGGTGGCCTCGATGCCGTCCACGCCCGGCATCCGGACGTCCATCAGCACCACGTCCGGGCGTTCCCGCCGGGCCAGCTCCACCGCCCGCAGCCCGTCCGCCGCCTCGCCGGCCAGCGCCAGGTCGTCCTCGCTCTCCACCAGCGCGCGCAGCCCGAGCCGGACCAGGTCCTGGTCGTCGGCGATCAGCACCCGGATCACCGGACCGGCTCCACCGGCAGCCGGGCCGCGACCCGGAACCCGCCACCCGGCCGCGGGCCGGCGGCCAGCTCGCCGCCGAGCGCGGTGACCCGCTCCCGCATGCCAGCCAGGCCGTGCCCCGCTCCCCCACCGCCGCCCG
>NZ_QGSW01000242.1:0-48627 GCF_003176715.1 Micromonospora sp. S4605 | reverse complement strand
CCCGCCCCCGCCATCCGGCCCCCTCGGCGTCGCGCCGGTCGTGCCGGCCTGCGTGATCACCCGGAGAGCGGAGGATACGTTGCCGGGAACCGCCCGCGCTGTCCCGTTCACGACCGGTCCGGGCGTCCACCCGCCGGTCGGGTGACGCGGCGCGGCGCCCGCCGCGGGGGCGGACGCCGCGCGACGTACGGGTCAGAAGGCGAACAGCGATCCGGTCTCGCGCAGCAGCGCGCAGCGGTTGCCGAAGGTCTTCACCCAGGACACCGGCTGGTCCTGCCAGAACCCGAGCGCGCGGGCGGTCACCGGCGCGTACTCCAGGGTGCACGGCCCCGGTTCGGGGGTCATCGCGCCGAGGTCGCCGTCCACGGCCGCCACCGCCTGGCAGGCGGTCGTCGCCTCGGGGTGCGTCCCGCCGGCCGGGTCGCAGCGCAGCGCGGCGACCCGCGGTTCGCCGTGCACGTGCGGCAGGACGGTCAGCAGCAGCACGGAGGTGGGCCGGTCGGGAGCGGCGTGCGCGGCGCGGGGGGTGGTCGCGGCGGCGAGCGCGCCGGTGGCCAGGACGGTCACCGCGAACAGGGCGGCGACCCGCTGGACGAAGGGCATGGTGTGTCCTTCCGGTCGAGGCCCCGGGTAGGGGCCGGTGGTCGGCCCGGCCGTCGTGTGACCGGGCCGCCGACCACGCTAAGTGGACACTGTGAACCGGAATCATCACCAACTGTTACGAGGACTCGACCTGCCGCCAGTCGTCCGACCGCAACGCGTTGGCCTGCGGGCCCATCGTCAGCATGCCGCCGTCCACCGGCCAGGAGGCGCCGGTGACGTACGCGGCGGCGGGGGAGGCCAGCAGTGCGACCACCGCCGCCACCTCGCGGGCGTCACCCGGCCGCCCCACCGGTACGCCCGGGCGTTCCTGGGTGAACGGGTCGACGTCCTCCTGCCCGGTCATCGGGGTGGCGATCTCGCCGGGGGCTACCGCGTTGACGGTGATGCCGTCGGCGGCCAGTTCCTGCGCCATCACCTTGGTGAGCAGACCGAGCCCGCCCTTCGCCGCGCAGTACGCCGCCGAGCCCACCCGCGGCGCGTGTTCGTGCACGCTGGTGATGTTGACGATCCGGCCGCCGGTGCCGTCCGCCCGCATCCGCCGCGCGGCCCGCTGCGAGCAGAGGAACGGCCCGTCCAGGTCGACCGCGAGCACCTCGCGCCACTGCTCCCAACCGGTGTCGACGAACGGCACGGAGGCGCCGGTGCCGGCGTTGTTGACCAGCACCCCGATCCCGCCGAGCCGGTCGGCCAGCTCGTCGATGACGGCGGCGGCGCCGGGCAGTCGGGTCAGGTCCAGCTCGGCGACCTCGCAGCGGCGCCCGGTGGCGCGCACCTCGGTGGCGGTCCGGTCGGCGCCCTCGGCGTCGCCGTACCAGGTGATGCCGATGTCGAAGCCGGCCTCGGCGAGCGCCACCGCGCAGGCCTTGCCAATGCCGGAGTCGGCGCCGGTGACGACGGCGATCCGCGGATAGTTCTCGTAGCGAGCTGGCATGCCCCGCGCAATACCCGTCGGCGGCGAATGCAACCATCCGTCGAGGTCGGTCCATGCAGGGGATTGTCGGCGGCCGATCGCTCTGACATCCTCCAGCGTGGACGCTGCCAGTGACGGTCGCCAATCCGGTGCCGCGCTGCGGCGACGCCTTCTCGTGCCGGAGGGACCCTCGTGAAGCGTAGACGTCGCCATCTCTTCGCAGGACTAGCGGTCGCCGCCCTGGTGGCGTCGACGGGTGCCGCCGGCATCCACTTCACCGGCGCCGAGGTGCCGGCCGCCGCGGCGGTGGGCGACGGCGAGATGCCGGGCGCCACCGGAGCCCACCTCGACCGGCTGCGCCAGGCGGTGCCCGGCAGCGACGGGATGTCGCCCGAGGGGCCGGGCAACGCCGCCCAGCAGGAGTTCCTGGAGCGCGCCTACCCGGCCGACTCGATCAGCATCGCCCAGGTCGACCGCTCGAAGGCCGCGTACGCCGCCGCCGAGCGGCGCCTGCGCGGCGGGCAGCGGTGGACCAACGTCGGGCCGAGCGAGGCGCTCTACCCGTTCACCGAGTTCCGCAACGCCTACAACTACGTGCCCAACGACTACGTCGCCGGCGGGCGGGTCACCTCGATCGACATCGCCCCGGACTGCAACGCGCTGCTCTGCCGGGCCTACGTGACCCCGGCCGGCGGCGGCGTCTGGGGCACCCTGAACGTGCTCGCCCCCGAGCCGAAGTGGTTCTACCTCGGCGGGCCGCTGGGCATCAACGCCGCCGGCTCGGTGAAGATCGACCGTAACGACAAGACGGGCCTGACCATCTACGTCGGCACCGGCGAGGCGAACACCTGCGGCTCCGGCTGCGTCGCCGGCGTCGGCCTGTACAAGTCGACCAACGGCGGCCTGACCTGGCAGGGCCCGCTCGGCAAGGACGTGCTCGCCGGCAAGGGCCTCGCCGAGATCACCATCGTCCCGGGTCAACCGAAGACGCTCTACGTCGCCACCACCATCGCGTTGCGCGGCATGTCCAGCTCCTGCTGCACCGGCGTCACCCGGCCGGTGCCGGACGCCGCCAAGTGGGGCCTGTACAAGTCCACCGATGGCGGCAAGAGCTGGCGGTTCATCCACAACGGCTCGGCCGACGCCACCCAGTGCACCGGCAGCGCCGCGGAATACAACAACACCGCCGCCTGCTCGCCGCGCGGGGTCCGCTACGTCAAACTCGACCCGCGCGACTCGAACATCGTCTACGCCTCCTCGTACGCCCGCGGGGTGTGGCGCTCGCCGGACGGCGGCGCCACCTGGACGCAGATCAAGCCCTCCCTCAACGCCGCGGTCTTCCAGACCCGGGCCGCGATCGACGTGACCGCGCTGCCCGGCGGCAAGACCCGGATGTACGTCTACGAGGGCAACCTCGGCAACCCCTACTCGCGGCTGTTCCGCAGCGACGACGTGGCCACCGGGGCGCCCACCTTCACCGACCTGACCAGCGCCAACCCGGCCGACCCGGGCTTCGCCACCTACAACCAGTGCACCGGCCAGTGCTGGTACGACGTGTTCGTGCACACCCCGGCCGGGCACCCGGACATCGTCTACACCGGCGGCTCCTACGTCTACGGCGAGACGGTGGCGCACAAGCGGGCCGTGGTGCTCTCCACCGACGCCGGGGTCAGCGGCACCGACATGACCTACGACGGCACCGACGAGCTGCACCCCAACGGCCTGCACCCCGACCAGCACGCGCTGGTCACCAACCCGCGCAACCCGTACCAGTTCTTCGAGGCCAACGACGGTGGCGTGATGCGCTCCAGCGGCCAGTTCGTGGACCGCTCGGCCTGGTGCGACAACCCGGACCGCAACCTGACCACGCAGGCGCAGAAGGACCGCTGCCGGCAGATGCTGTCCCGGATCCCGTCGAAGCTGGACGGCATCAACAAGGGCATGAACACCCTGCAGTTCATCAGCCTCTCGGTCAGCCCGCACGACCACCGGATGCTGCAGGGCGGCACCCAGGACAACGGCACCTGGGAGAACAAGGGCCAGCGCACCCGCTGGGTGAACACGATGATCGGTGACGGCGGGGCGTCCGGCTTCGACGTCGGCCGGCCGGAGTTCCGGTTCCACACCTTCTACGACGCCACCCCCGAGGTGAACTTCAACAACGGGGACATCGGCAGCTGGATCTCCATCTACGACGGCGTCTTCGGCCAGGCCGGCACGCTCTTCTACGCACCGGTGATCAGCGACCCCAAGGTCAGCGGGACGATGTTCGCCGGCACCGCCCGCTCGGTGTACCGCACCAAGACCTTCGGCCTGGGTGACCGGACGATGGCGGAGGCCAACCGGATCTGCAACAGCTGGACCGGCACCTTCGAGGCCCGGTGCGGCGACTGGGAGCAGTTGGGCGGCGTCGCGCTGACCGACGCCGCCTGGGGCGACCGGGCCGGCGGCGCCGTCTCGGTGGTCCAGCGGGTCGCCAGCGACTCCTCGACGGCGTACGCGGCCACCAGCACCGGCCGGGTGTTCGTCACCCGCAACGCCGACGCCGAGCCGGCCGCCGCGGTGACCTGGACCCGGATCGACACCCCGACCACGCCGAACCGCTTCGTGACCAGCATCCACGTCGACCCGGCCGACCCGGCCCGGGCGTGGATCTCCTACAGCGGGTTCAACTCGAACACCCCGGCCACCGTCGGGCACGCGTTCGAGGTGCGGCTGGCCGGCGCCGGGGCGACCTGGGCCGACCGCTCGTACGACTTCGGCGACCAGCCGATCACCGACCTGGTCCGCGACGACGTCACCGGCGACCTGTACGCGGCCACCGACTTCGGTGTGCTGCGGCTGGCCAAGGGGACGACGAGCTGGGTCAAGGCGGCCGGCGGGATGCCGAACGTGGAGGTCGCCGGGCTCACCATCGTGCCGGACAAGCGGATCCTCTACGCCGCCTCGCACGGGCTCGGCGCCTGGCAGCTCCCCCTGCGGTAGGCGAACATCGGCACCAACCGGGTGAGGGGCCGCGCGAGCGGCCCCTCACCGCTGCCCGAGCGGGCCGCGCGCATCTGGCGCACCCTCGGCGCGGCCTTCGTGATCCTCGTCTTCGTCCCGCCGCTGCTGCTGCTGGTCTCCGGCTCGCTCACCGAGCCCGGCCTGCCGCCCTCGCCGACGCCGCAGCTGGTGCCGGAGCCGGTTTCCACCACCGGTTACCAGCAGGCGGTGGAGCTCGGCGGGCTGCTGCGCGCGTCGCTGAACTCGGTGCTGGTGGCGGTCGTCGCCGTGCCGCTGAGCGTGCTGGTCGCCGCGCTGGCCGGCTTCGCGTTGGCCCGGGTCGCGCCACGCGTCACCGGCACCGTGGTCGCGGCCTCCCTGGTCGCGCTGATGGTGCCGGCCACCGCGCTGCTGGTGCCCCGGTTCGCGATCTTCCGGACGCTCGGGCTGACCGATACCCTGGTGCCGTTGATCGCGCCGGCGCTGGTGGGCACCTCACCGCTCTACGTCCTGGTCTACTACCTGGCCTTCCGGGCCCTGCCGGCCGACCTCTACGACGCCTGTCTGGTGGAGGATCTCTCCCCGATGCGCATCTGGTGGCGGGTCGCCCTCCCGTTGGTCCGCCCGGTAACCGCCGCGCTCACCGCGCTCACCTTCGTGCTCACCTGGTCGAACTTCCTCGACCCGCTGGTCTACGTCTACGACCGCGACCTGTTCACCCTGCCGCTGGCGCTGCGCTCGCTGTCGGTGCTGGACCCGACGAACTTCCCGGTGTTCCTGGCCGGGGCGGTGCTGGCCACGGCGCCGGCGCTGGCCGTGTTCGTGCTGGCCCAGCGGCGCTTCCTCCACCACGACGACCCGACGGGACGGAACCGATGAGACCGAAGGCCCTGCTGGCACTGCTGCTCTCCGCCGTGCTCCTGACCACCGGTTGCGGGTCCGGGTCGGGTTCGTCCGCCGACGGCCCGGTGCGCCTGCTGGTCTTCGGCGCCCCGGAGGAGCTGGCCGCCTACCGCACCCTGATCGAGGCGTACGAGAAGGCCCGGCCCGGCGGCGACGTGCAGCTCATCGAGGCCAGCGACCGCAAGGACCTGCTGGCCCGGCTGGCCACCTCGGTGGCCGGCGGCGCGCCGCCGGACCTGTTCCTGATGAACTACCGCTTCTACGGCCAGTTCGCGGCCAAGGACGTCGTCGAGCCGCTGGACGACCGGATCGCCGCCTCCGACGCCGTCGACCCGGCCGACTACTACCCGGTGGCGATGGAGGCGTTCACGTGGAACGGCAAGCAGCTCTGCCTGCCGCAGAACGTGTCCAGCCTGGCCGTCTACTACAACCGCACCCTGTTCCAGAGGTACGGCGTGCCGGAGCCGAAGCCCGGCTGGACCTGGAACGACCTGGTGGGCACCGCCACCGCGATGACCCGCGACGCCCGCGGGGTGGTGGTCAAGGCCACCGAGAGCGAGGGCGCCGCGCTGCGCCCGGCCGTGCACGGGCTCGGC
Source organism: Micromonospora sp. S4605 (assembly GCF_003176715.1). NCBI lineage: Bacteria > Bacillati > Actinomycetota > Actinomycetes > Micromonosporales > Micromonosporaceae > Micromonospora > Micromonospora sp. S4605. The sequence continues at coordinate 42,630 of NZ_QGSW01000242.1, read as the reverse complement.
GTCGAACCGTCGATCATCCGGCTCGCCCCGTTCGTCTGGTCCAACGGCGGCGAGATCGTCGACGACCCGGCGAAGCCGACCCGGTTGACGCTGGACACCCCCGCCGCCCGGGAGGCGCTGAAGAACCTCGTCGACCTGCGGCTGGCGTACGGGGTGGTGCCCACCGACGAGGAGGTGGAGGCGGAGGACGACGAGTCGCGGTTCGCCAACGGCCGGCTGGCCATGCTGATGAGTTCCCGCCGGTCCACCACCACGTTCCGGTCGATCACCGACTTCGAGTGGGACGTCGCGCCGCTGCCGGTCTACCGCGAACAGGTCGGGGTGCTGCACTCCGACGCGTACTGCATGACCCGGGGAGCCAAGCGCAAGGACGCCGCCTGGCGGTTCCTGGAGTTCGCCATCGCCGAGGAGGGGCAGCGGATCATCGCGGCCACCGGCCGCACCGTTCCGTCGCACGTCGGGGTGTCGCAGTCTCCGGCGTTCCTCGGCCCGGCCCAGCCGCCGCGCAGCGCAAAGGTCTTCCTCGACGCCATCCCCACCGTCCGGGCGTTGCCCACCGTCTCCACCTGGCCGGAGATCGAGGACGTCACGTACGGGATCCTGGAGAACGCCATGCACCGCGGCGACCGGCTCGACGACGTGATCCGCGACCTGGACCAGCAGACCCGGCCGCTGTTCGCCCGTGGAGAGCACGGGTGAGCGAACCGGGGCTCGTCCTCGACGGCGTCAGCGCCGCGTACCGGTCCGCGACCGTGCTGCACGAGGTCGACCTCACGGTGCGCCGCGGTGAACTGCTCGTCGTGCTCGGGCCATCGGGGGCCGGCAAGTCGACGGTGCTGCGGGTGGTGGCCGGGCTGGAGCCGGTCACCGGCGGCCGGATCCGGATCGCCGGGCGGGACGTCACCGGCGACCGCCCCGGCCGGCGCAACGTGTCAATGGTCTTCCAGTCGTACGCGCTCTTCCCGCACCTGAGCGTGGCCGAGAACATCGCGTTCGGGCTGGAGGTGCGGGACACGCCCCGCGCGGTCGCCCGGGAGCGGGCCCGGGTCGCGGCCGAGTCGGTCGGCTGCGCGGCACTGCTCGACCGCCGCCCCGGGCAGCTCTCCGGTGGCGAGCGGCAGCGGGTGGCGCTGGCCCGGGCGCTGGTCCGGGAGCCGGACGTGTTCCTGCTCGACGAGCCGCTGTCCAACCTCGACCTCGCGCTGCGGGTGGAGATGCGCGCCGAACTGCGCGCCCTGCACGACCGGGTGGGCGCCACCATGGTGCACGTCACGCACGACCAGACCGAGGCCCTGGTGCTGGCCGACCGGATCGCCGTGCTGCGCGACGGCCGGATCGAGCAGGTCGGCACGCCCGACGAGATCTGGCGCACCCCGGCGAGCACCTTCGTGGCCCGGTTCGTCGGTTCCCCGGCGATGAACCTGCTGCCCGCCGACGGGCCGGTGCGGCCGGCCGGCAGCCCGCCGCCCGGTGCGCCGGTCACCGAAACCGGCCGGCTCGACCTCGGCTTCCGGCCCGAGGCGGTCACCCTGGCCGGCGCCGACGCCGAGGGCACGCCGGCCACCGTGGAGCGGGTGGACGTGGTCGGCGAGGACGCCTACGCGTACCTGCGGCTGGCCGGCGGGGAGCCGGTGGTCGCCCGGGTGCCGGCCGCCCGCCGCCCCGACCGGGGAGCGGCGGTACGGCTCACCGTCCGCTGGGCCGACGTGCACGTCTTCCACGCCGGCTCCGGGCGACGGTACGCCCCGTGACCCGACCGGACACCCGCTCCCGGCGGCAGTTGGCGCTGATGCTGGCGCCGTACCTGGTCGGCCTGGTCGCCCTGGTGCTGCTGCCCGCCGTGGTGACCCTGGCGCTGGCCTTCACCGAGTACGACCTGCTGCGCCCGCCGACCTGGGTCGGGTTGGACAATCTCACCGCGCTGGTCGACGACCCGGTCTTCCGGGTGTCGCTGACCAACTCGCTGGTGTTCGGGCTGGTGGCCGTACCGCTGCGGGTGCTCCTCGCGCTCGGCCTGGCGCTGTTGCTGCACCGCCGCGCGCTCGGCGTCGGTAGCGCCCGCACGGCGGCGGTGCTGCCCACCGCGGTGCCGGAGATCGCCTACGGCCTGCTCTGGCTCTGGCTGCTCAACCCGCTGTACGGGCCGATCAACCAGCTGCTGCGCACCGGCGGCGAGAACGGGTTGACCGCGCTCGGGCGCACCCCGCCGCAGTGGCTCACCGACCCGACCGACGCCCGGGCGGCGATCATTCTGATGAGCCTGTTCACCATGGGGGAGACCTTCGTGGTGCTGCTGGCCGCGCGGCGGGCGCTGCCCCGCGACGTGTACGAGATGGCGGCCCTCGAGGACGCCACCGGCTGGGACGTGTTCCGCCGGATCACCCTGCCGCTGATGGCGCCGGTGCTGGCCCTGCTCGCGGTGCGCGACCTCATCCAGAGCCTGCACTTCTCCTTCGTGCCGGCGTTCGTGGTCACCGACGGCGGGCCGCCGCCGTACGCCACCACCTACCTGTCGCTGTTCGTCTACCGCAACGCCTTCGAGTACCTGCGCTACGGCTACGCGGCCGCGGCGACCCTGGTGATGATCCTGCTGACGGTGGCGGCGGTGGTCGTGCAGTGGCGGCTGGTCCGCCGGTACCGCGCCTTCTACCGGCTCTGACGGGGAACCGGACCGGTTGCCACCGCGTCCCACGTGACGGAGGTTGGTCTCATGCGCAGAGCATCGGTCCTGCTGGCCGCGGTCGGCCTACTGTGCTGGCTGACCGCGTGTTCGGCCGCCCCGGACTTGCCCGAGGTGAGCGGTACGCCGACACCACTGCCGTCCGGTAGCGGCAAGCCGCCCCGGCCGTCGCCGTCCGGCACCGGCGAGGTGCCGGCGTCGCCGTCCGGCAGCGGTGAGTTGCCGGTGCCGTCGCCGTCCGGCGGCGGCGAGGTGCCGGGCCCGCTGCCATTCGGCGCCCGCACGCTCACCGGCACGGTGGAACGCGCCGGGGACTGCACCATGCTGCTGGTGGGCGAGCGGCGCTGGGCGTTGACCGGTGACGTGGCGGCGGCCCTGCGCCCCGGCTCGCGGGTGACCGTGCGGGGCAACGTGGCGCCCCGGCCGGCCGCCTGCGGCGACCGGGACCTCGCGCAGACCGTCGCCGTCACCCGGGCCGACCCGGCCTGACCACGACAGGGCCGGCGGCGACCCGGGCCGGCCGGCGAAGACCCGGGCCCGGTCACCCGGCCCGTGATGCGCCGTCCCGCTGCCGGCGTGTAACACCCGCCGGACCGGGTAGGACGCGCGGATGGAGCTGGTGGAGGAGTCGCCGTACCGGTTCCGGATCGACCGGCACGACCCGATGCGGGTACCGGGGGTGGTCTTCGCGTCCCGGTCGCTGCTGCCGGACGCCGGGGCGGACCGGTCGCTGGAGCAGGTGGCGAACGTGGCCACGCTGCCGGGCATCGTCGGCGCCTCGTACGCCATGCCCGACGTGCACCTGGGCTACGGCTTTCCGATCGGCGGCGTCGCGGCCACCGACGTCGAGGCCGGCGGGGTGGTCTCTCCGGGTGGGGTGGGCTTCGACATCTCCTGCGGCGTGCGGCTGCTCGCCGCCGACCTCGACGGCGCCGAGCTGGGTACCCGGCTGGAGCCGCTGATGGACGGGCTGGGCGCGGTGACCCCGCGCGGCATGGGCAAGGGTGCGGTGTGGCACCTGTCCAAGCAGTCGGAGCTGGACGCGGTGCTGCGCGGCGGCTCCCGGTACGCGGTGGAGCGAGGCTACGGCGTCGAGCGTGACCTGGCCCGCTGCGAGGACTACGGGGCGGTCGACGACGCCAACCCGGCCGAGGTGAGCGAGCGGGCGGTGGAGCGCGGCGCCCGGCAGGTCGGCAGCCTCGGCTCCGGCAACCACTTCCTGGAGGTGCAGACCGTCGAGGAGGTGTACGACGACCGGGTCGCCGCCGCGTTCGGGCTGCGCCCGGGCCAGGTCTGCGTGATGATCCACTGCGGCTCGCGCGGGCTGGGCCACCAGATCTGCACCGACTACGTGCGCCGGATGGAGAAGGTGATGGCCCGGTACGGCATCAAGGTGCCGGACCGCCAGCTGGCCTGCGCACCGGTGGACTCGCACGAGGGCCGCGCCTACCTGGGCGCGATGGCGGCCGCCGCGAACTACGCCCGGGCCAACCGGCAGTTGCTGGCCGACGCGGCCCGCAAGGTGTTCAAGCGGGAGACCGGCCGGGGACTCGACCTGGTCTACGACATCTCGCACAACCTCGCCAAGATCGAGACGCACGGGGTGGATGGCGGGCAGCGCAGTCTCTGCGTCCACCGCAAGGGGGCCACCCGGGCGCTGCCGCCGGGCCACCAGGACCTTCCCGACGACCTGCGCGACGTGGGGCAGCCGGTGCTGATCCCCGGCTCGATGGGCACCGGCTCGTACGTGCTCACCGGGGTGCCGGGCGCGCCGGCGTTCGCCTCCACCTGTCACGGGGCCGGCCGGGTGCAGAGCCGCAAGCAGGCGGTCAAGGCCGAGCGGGGGATGGACCCGCGCGCCCAACTGGAGGCCCAGGACATCGTGGTACGCGGCGCCTCCCGGCGCGGGCTGGCCGAGGAGATGCCGGCGGCGTACAAGGACATCTCGGCGGTGATCGAGTCGGCCGAGGGAGCCGGGCTGTGCCGGAAGGTCGCCCGGCTGGCGCCGATCGGCGTGGTGAAGGGCTGACCCGGCGCGTCGGCCTCGCCGGGCGCTGACCGGCCGGGTCAGACGTCCAGGGTCACTGCGCAGGACCAGCGGGCGCCGTCCCGGGCGAAGCGCAGCTCGTGCAGGGCGACCGCCTTCGGCACCGCACCGACCAGCTCGACGGCGTCAGTGTCGGTGGTGCGCCAGCGCACCAGCAGGCCGTCCGCGCCGTCGTCGGTCACCTCGGTGCTCAGCGGCAGCTCACCCTCGGTCTCCATCCGGAAGATCACCTCGTCGAGCACGCTCACCAGCAGGTCCGCGTCGTCGCCGGCGGGCGCCCGGAACTCCCGTTCGGCCGTCGGCCGGGCCCCGGCGGTGTCGGTGAACGTGTCGACCAGCGCGGTGACCGCCTCGGCCACGCACCCCTCCCGGGTGGGCGCCCACGCCTCGATCCGTACGTCGGCGGTGTGCGGCACGCACCGGTGTCCCCGTTCCGCTGGTCGCTCCATGCCCCGATCATCCGCCCCGCTCCCGGGCCTGGCGGGGTGGTTGTCGCAGCCGCCCCGGAAGCCGGTCCGGGGGAACCCGGAGCGGCCCCGGAAACCGGCCGGATCTGCTGGGCACGGGCCGCATATGCAGGCACGCTACAGGTACCGAATCTACAGGAGGTGCCATCGTGGTGGCCGGACGACGATCCCTGGCCCGGGTGACCATCGGCGTGCTCGCCGTCGTGCTCGTACTCTGCTGCGGCGGCGTGGCCGTCGGCGGCTGGGCCCTCGCCCGCGGCGGTACGGACACCGTCGGACAGGTGGACTTCGTCCGCCCGCTGGCCGTCCCGCCGCTGGCCGAGTCCCGCGTCGACGAGCGTGGGCGGCGGGTGTTCGACCTGCTCGCCCGGGACGGCGAGCGCGACTTCCACGGCGACGGGCGGCTGACCCGCACCGCCGGCTTCGACGGCGACTTCCTCGGCCCGACGCTGCGCGCGAAGCGCGGTGAGCAGGTCGTGGTCAACGTGGTCAACCGGCTCGCCGAGGAGACCAGCGTGCACTGGCACGGCATGCACCTGCCGGCCCGGATGGACGGCGGGCCGCACCAGATGGTCCGGCCCGGGGCCACCTGGTCCCCGACCTGGACGGTGAACCAGCCGGCCGCCACCCTCTGGTACCACCCGCACCCGCACGGCCAGACCGAGGAACACGTCTACCGGGGGCTGGCCGGGATGTTCATCCTGGATGACGACCGGGAGGCCGCGCTGCCGCTGCCGCGCCGGTACGGCGTGGACGACATCCCGGTCATCGTGCAGGACCGCAACTTCTCCCGCAGCGGCCAGTTCAAGAAGACCCGCAACCTGATCGCCGGCATCGGGGTGCTCGGCGACACCCTGCTGGTCAACGGCACCGTCGGGCCGTACCTGGACGTGCGGACCGAGCGGGTGCGGCTGCGCCTGCTCAACGCCTCGACCGCCCGCACGTACGACTTCGGCCTCTCCGACGACCGGCCGTTCGCGCTGATCGGCAGCGACGGCGGGCTGCTGCCGCGCACCGCGCGGGTCGACCGGGTGCGGTTGTCCCCGGGCGAGCGCGCCGAGATCGTGGTGGACGTGCGGCCGGGGGAGCGGGTGACCCTGCGCAGCAACCCGCCCGAGTTGGGCGCGGGCGCGTTGGCCGACCGCTTCGCCGGCGGGGCGGACCGGTTCGACGTGCTGCAACTGCGCGCCGCCGACACCCTCGCCGCGTCGCCGCCGGTGCCGGAGACGCTGGCGCCCACCGAGCGGCTGGATCCGGCCGACGCCGAGCGGACCCGCCGGTTCACCCTCACCGGCCGCAGCATCAACGGCCGCTCGATGGAACTGGACCGGATCGACGAGACCGTCACCCGCGGCGCCACCGAGGTCTGGGAGGTGACCAACCGGGACGGCGCCCCGCACAACTTCCACGTGCACGACGTGCAGTTCCAGGTGCTCTCGGTCGGCGGGTCCGCTCCGCCGCCCGCGTGGAGCGGCTGGAAGGACACCGTCTACCTGGCACCCGACCGGCCGGTACGGCTGATCATGCGGTTCACCGACCACAGTGATCCGGACACGCCGTACATGTACCACTGCCACCTGCTGTACCACGAGGACGCCGGTATGATGGGCCAGTTCGTGGTGGTCGAGCCGGGCCAGCGGGCCGGCCGCCCGCCGCGGTCGGGCGACCACGCCGGCCACGACTGACGGGTGGCGGGTGGGTGCCGCGGGTGGCTGCCACGGGTGGCTGCCGCGGAGCCGGCCGGGCACCCGCGGCGCCGCAGGCCCTGTCGAGCTGCCCCATCAATAGGACCAGCCGCGCGCCGGGCCGCCCGACCTGCGCCACGGCGCGGAGCGGCCTCATCGTGCCCCATCTGTGCGGGCAGCTCGACAGGGCGCGCACCGGTCCAGCGTCACCGGGCCGGCGGAGGGGCGAGTGCCGCCCGGCGGCGCACCGGTCCAGCGTCACGGGGGCCGGTGGACGGGCGAGTGCCGCTTGGCGGCGCACCGGTCCGGCGTCACGGGGCCGGCGGACCGGCCGCCGACGCCGTGCCTGGCGGGACCGCGGCGGTGGACGGCAGGGCGTACGGTCGGCGGGTGCGGATCATCAAGTTCACCCACGCCTGTGTCCGGATCGAGCACGACGGGGCGGTTCTGGTGATCGACCCGGGCACCTGGAGCGAGCCGCGGGCCCTGGCCGGCGCGGACGCCGTGCTGGTCACCCACGAGCACACCGACCACGTCGACGTGCTGCGGCTGGCCGGCCTGGGCGTCCCGGTCTTCGCGCCCGAGCGGGCGGTGCTGCCCGACCTGGCCCCGCTGCCGGTCACCCGGGTCCGCGCCGGCCAGCGGTTCACCGCCGCCGGGCTCACCGTGACCGCGTACGGCGGGCGGCACGCCGCGATCCACGATGGGCAGCCCGACTGCGCCAACCTCGGCTACCTGGTCGAGGAGAGCGTCTACCACCCGGGCGACTCGCTGCACCGCCCCGACCAGCCGGTGCCGATGTTGCTGGTGCCGGCGCAGGCGTCCTGGCTCAAACTCACCGAGGCGATCGACTTCGCCCGGGCCGTCGGCGCCGAGCGGGTGTTCCCGATCCACGACGCGCAGCTCAACGAGCGAGGGCTGGCCAGCGTCAACGGCTGGTTCGGCGAGACCGTCCCCGGCTACCGTCACCTCGCCCCCGGCGAAGCCGCCTGAGCCCTCCGCCGTTCACCCGGCCGTGGCGTGGCGGCTCGGTTACGCTCGGCCCCACCGTCCCCGGCAGGGAGCAGCATGAGCAGCGAGACCGTGTCCACGGTGATGCCCGCGGCCTTCTTCGGGCACGGCAGCCCGATGAACGCCCTCGAACTCAACCGATACACGCAGGCGTGGCGCGCCTTCGGCCGGTCGGTGCCGCGGCCCCGGGCGATCCTGGTGGTCTCGGCGCACTGGTACATCGGGGCCACCGCGGTCACCGCCATGCCCCGGCCGCGGACCATCCACGACTTCTACGGCTTCCCGCAGGAGCTGTTCGACGTGCGGTACCCGGCGCCCGGCCTGCCCGAGCTGGCCGAGGAGATCAGCGACGTGGTGCACCCGACCTGGGTCGGCGCGGACGTCGACTCCTGGGGCATCGACCACGGCACCTGGTCGGTGCTCACCCACGCCTTCCCCGACGCGGACATCCCGGTCGTCCAGCTGAGCATCAACGCCTTCAAGCCGTTGGACTACCACCTGGAGCTGGGCGCGAAGCTCGCGCCGCTGCGCGAGCGGGGCGTGCTGGTCGTGGCCAGCGGCAACGTGGTGCACAACCTGCGCGGGGTGAACCCCGGGATGGTCGACGAGGGCTTCGACTGGGCGCACCGGTTCGACGAGGCGGCGAAGGAGGTCATGCTCGGCCAGCCGACCGAGGCGGCCACCCTGGACGCGCACCGCGACTTCGGCCTCGCCGTACCGACGCCCGACCACTTCATCCCGCTGCTCTACCTGGCCGGCCTGGCCGGTGCCGCCGGCGACGGGTCGGACGTGCTGGTCGACGGGTACGCCTACGGGTCGCTGTCGATGACCGCGTACACCGTGGGCCTGACCTGCGAGGGCGCCGGCCCGGCGACCGGGGCGCCGAGGCTGCCGACCGACGTGCCGGCTGACTCGTCCAACATCTGACCGCCGGCGCCTCCCCACCCGTCCGGCCGGCAGGGCGGCCAGCGGGCGGGGGAGGCTCAGAACTCGAAGCGCGGCGCGGCCGGGGTCAGCAGGGCCGTCCGCGACGGCGCGGACCAGCCCCGGCCCAGCTCGCCGGCGATGGCGTCGAGCACCCGCGGCACGTCCCGCGCGGCGCCGTCGTGCATCGCCTCGACCACCACCAGGATCGTCGCGGTGTCGTCGCGGACCGCCGACCAGCCGCTCTGCCGGTTGGTCCAGCGCCGGGCGTGCGCCCGCCCGTCCGGGTCGGCGAAGATCACCTCACCCGGGTCCGGGTGCTCCTCGGCGCCGGCGAAGGTCAGGTAGCGCTCGTCGCCGTGGGCCGGCCGCACCTCGATGCCGCCGCCGATCCGCGCCACGTCGAGGATCCCCACCGGGATGGCGTACGCGGCGGAGACCGCGTTGCCGAGGTCGACCAGCGGGTGCACCTCGGGCAGCTCCCCCTCGGTGCGCAGCCGGCGCAGCAGCGACTCCGACGCGCACCGGTACCTCGTCGGGGCGAGTCCCATCCGGGCGAACGCCCGCCGCCACGCCTGGATCTCCGGGAAGCTCGCCTCGGTGCCGCCGGCCAGCCGCTGTCGGGCAGCCTCGTGCAGTTCGGCCAGCGGCAGGTCGGCGCGCGGCTTGCCGGCGACGCCCTCGGCGTACAGCAGGCCGGCGACCAGCCCGGGGTGCGCGGCCCAGACCTCGGGGGAGTGCTGGAAGAACATCTCCGCCCCCCTCACGCCTCGGCGCGGGCCAGCAGCAGCCCGAGCGCGACGAACGAGCCGGCGAAGCCCCGGCGCAGCCAGCGGGTCACCGCCGGCCGGGCCAGCACCCGGTCGCGCACCGCGCCGGCGAGGATCCCGTAGACGGCGAACACCGCGAAGGTGAGCGCCATGAACACCGCGCCCAGGCCGAGCATCCGGGCGAACTGGTTCGGCTCGTCGGCCCGGACGAACTGCGGCAGGAACGCGAAGAAGAAGATGGTCAACTTCGGGTTGAGCAGGTTCGACAGCACCGCCACCGAGATCACGCGGGCGGCCGAGGGAGCCGGCTCGGCCGGGTCGACGGCGAACCCGTCGCGGTCCCGCAGGGTGGCCCAGGCCAGGTAGAGCAGGTACGCCACGCCGGCGTACTTGAGCACCTGGAAGGCCGCCGCGCTGGAGTGCAGCAGCGCGGCCAGCCCGGTGACCGCCGCGGCCAGGTGCGGGGCGACGCCCAGGGTGGAGCCGGCGGCGGCGAGCACGCCCGCCCGGGGCCCCCGGCCGAGCCCGGCGGCGAGGGTGTAGAGGGCCCCGGTGCCCGGGGTGGCGATCACGACGAGCGAGGTGACCAGGAACGCGATGGTCATCATCGTCCTTCCGACGAGTGTGTTGGTGCTGTCTCGCCACCTACTCTGCTGCCATCATGGTCCGATGAGCAGGGCCAAACCACGTCCATCCGAGAGGTCCATAACCGCCGGGTCGGATTTCCTGCACCTGGACATCGTCGAGGCGCCGCCCGGCGGCCGCGCCGACTGGCTGGCCACCCGGCTGCGCCAGGCCATCGCCGACGGACGGCTCCCGGTCGGTGGCCGGCTGCCCGCCACCCGGGTGCTCGCGGCCGACCTCGGTGTCTCCCGGGGCGTGGTCACCGAGGCGTACCAGCGGCTGGTGGAGGACGGCCAGGTCGCCGGGCGGGGACGCGCCGGCACCGTGGTGGTCGCCGCCCCGGCCGCGCCGCCCGCGCCGCCGCCGGCAGCGGCACCCGCCCCGGTCACGCTCTTCCCCCGCGCTCCGGGCACCGACATCCTCGACGCCGTACGCGCGGTGCCGGCGCGGGTCGACCTGACGCCCGGCGTACCGGATCTGGCCGCCTTTCCCCGCGCGGCCTGGCTGCGCGCCGAACGGACCGTGCTGCGGCAGCTGGCCGCGTCCGACTTCGGCTACGGGGATCCGCGCGGGGCGCCCGCGCTGCGCGCCGCCGTCGCCGCCTGGCTGGCCCGCAGCCGCGGCGTCGCCGTGGATCCCGCCGAGGTGATCGTGACGACCGGTGTCTCGCAGGCGCTCGGCGTGCTCGCCCAGGCCTTGCGGCCGTACGGCATCACCCGGATCGCGGTGGAGGACCCGGGCTCGCTCGGGGTACGCCAGCACCTGAACAACTGGCAGGTCGACACCCCACCGGTCGCGGTCGACGACGCCGGCCTGCGGGTCGACGAGCTGGCCGCCAGTGGCGTGGCCGCGGTGATGCTCACCCCCGCCCACCAGTTCCCGACCGGCGTGGTGCTCGACGGCGAGCGCCGCCGCCAGCTCGTCGCCTGGGCGCGCGACGGCGGGCTGGTCGTCGAGGACGACTACGACGCCGAGCACCGGTACGACCGCCCGCCGGTGCCGGCGCTGCGGGCGCTCCTGCCCGACCAGGTCTGTTACGCCGCCAGTGTGTCGAAGCTGCTGGCGCCGGCGTTACGGGTCGGTTGGCTGCTGGTGCCGCCGCGCTACCGGGAGGCGGTGGTGGAGGCCCGGCGCAACGCCGACCTGGGCAACGCGGTGCTGCCGCAACTCGTGCTCGCCGAGCTGATGACCTCCGGCGCGCTGGAGCGGCAGTTGCGGATGCTGCGCCGGCGGCACGTCCGGCGGCGGGACGCGATGATCTCCGCGCTGGCCCGACACCTGCCCGGCGCGACCGTGCACGGGGCGGCGGCCGGGCTGCACCTGATGGTCACGTTGCCCGGTGACGTGCCGGACACCGAGGTGGCCGCCGGTGCGCTGGAGCGCGGGGTGAAGGTGCAGCCGCTGTCCTGGCACTGCCAGCGGGCACACCGGCCCGGGCTGGTCCTCGGGTACGCGGCGAACCCGCCCTCGACCATCGAGGAGGGGATCGCCACCGTCGCCGCCGTGCTGCGCGGTTAGCGGGAGCCGCTGCCAGCAGGCGCGACGGGTGCCGGCCGAGCCGACCGCTCGGCGGTCAGGGCGTGGTGGGCGAGCTTGACGAGCCAGGCCAACCCGGTGAAGAGCGAGAGGCGCTGGAGCAGCCCGGCTGGCGCCGGGGTCCACACGCCGGCGTAGTCCAGGCCGACGAGCGTGCCGGCGCCGAGGAACAACACGATGACGGCGACCCCCGCCGCGATCCCGTACGGCCGGGCGAACCGGCGCGCGTACGTGAAGGCGGTCAGCGCCAGGGCGAGGAACACGGCCGGGCCGGCGACGTCGTGCAGCGCCCCGTGCCACGATGCGGTCGCCGCGGCGCCCGGCGGGTAGTCCAGGCCGGGATCGGTGACGAAGACGCCGGCGGCGACGAGGGCGACCCCGGCGGCGGCCACCCAGCGGGGCCCCCACATCGCCGCCGGGCCGGAGCGGACGCGCCGGCGCAGCCCGACCGCGAAGGCGATCAGCAGGACGCCGGTGACCAGGAAGTTGGCGATCTGGATCCAGCCGCGCCCGGTGAGGGCCAGCTCGCTGATCCAGTTCCGCAGCGGGTCGTAGCCCGGCCGGGCGGCGCCCTCGGCCAGCGCGACGGTGGCGAACAGCGGCGGACCGGCGACCCCGGCCCAGAGGAGCCCACGTGACGACATGTCTTCTCCAAACATAATCTGCACGACGCAGATAAATGATGATGCAGATTATGCGGCGGTAGAGTCGGGCCATGTCAAGAGCGCGGCAGGAACTGCTGCTCGAGCTGCAGGCCACGCTGACCCAGGCGGTGGCCGACGCGATCCTGGTGCAGCAGGCGGCGGCCGACCGGCTCGGTCTCGGGTTGGCCGACTTCAAGTGCCTCACCGCACTCACCGAGCAGGGCTCGGCGACGGCCGGGGAGATCGCCCAACGCACCGGTCTGACCAGCGGCGCGGTGACCCGGATGATCGACCGTCTGGAGCGTGCGGGGTGGGTCCGGCGCCGGCACGACACGGTGGACCGGCGCCGGGTGATCGTGGAACCGGTGCCGGCGCGGCTGGCGGAGATCGAGCCGCTCTTCGCCGGGATGGCCGCTGGCTGGTCGGCGGCGCTCGCCGACTACGACGACGCCCAACTGCGGATGCTCATCGACCTGTTCGGCCGGATGCGCGCCCTCGCCCGGCAGCAGGCGGCGGCGATCCGCGTCGACGCCTGACGGCGCCCGCCAGCGCCACCGGTTCCGGAAACGGGTCGACGGCCGCCACCGCCGTCGGGGTGCTCGACCCCGCCGGTGGTGCCGGCCGCCGTACGGACGCTCGGGCGGGCGTACGTCAGAGGCGCTTGGCGACCTCGACCAGCTGGTCCAGGGCGGCGCCCCAGCCCTCGATGAAGCCCATCTCCGCGTGCGCCTTCTTCGCCGAGGCGTCGGCGTGGATCGCGGTGGCGGTGTACTTCGTGCCGGTGCCGGCGGGCTCGATGTGGACGACGGCGGTGAACGGGAAGCCGTCCTCGGTGACCTGCGGGCGGAAGCCGGGGCCGAGGGCCGAGGTGAAGACCAGCGTCGAGTTCTCCTCGGCCAGCAGGACGCAGCCGACGTTCGGGAACTCCTGGCCCTCCGGCGAGCGCATCACCGTGTTGAACTTGCCGCCGGGCCGCAGGTCGAGCTCGCAGGACGTGGTCGACCAGGGCTTCGGGGTGAACCACTGCACGATCAGCTCGGGCGTCGTCCAGGCCTTCCAGACCAGCTCGGGGGCGACGTCGACGGTGCGCTCCAGGACGAGGTCGAGGTTGGGGTCCGCGGAGTAGGTGGTCATTTCTGCTGCTCCTTCAGGTTGTGGAGAAGTGCGTCCAGTTGATCCAGGCGTCGGGTCCACAGCGCGCGCTGACCGGCGAGCCAGCTGTCGACCTGTTCCAGCGGCGCGGGCGTGAGGCGGTAGGTACGCACCCGTCCCTGCTTCTCCGACGTCACCAGGCCGGAGCGCTCGAGGACGCCCAGGTGCTGGGTGAACGACGGCAGTGCCATGTCGAACGGGCGGGCCAGCTCGCTGGTCGTCGCCGGCCCCTGGCCGAGGCGTTCGACGATCCGCCGGCGGGTGGGGTCGGACAGCGCGTGGAACACGCCGTCCAGGGCCGGGTCCGCCGGCCCGCCTCCGTCGCCAGATCGCTTAGGCATGTACCTAAGTATGGGGGCGAACGAAGCTTAGGTCAATACCTAAGTATCGGGCGGGTCGGGTGCTTCCCGCGGATCGGCTCGACGCGGCCGATGTCGTGACCGTCGCTGCCGCCGCCGAGGAGCATCGCTCTTGACATCGTCGGCGCCCGCTGGCCAGCATCGGGGCACCGGTGTCGCGACCTCGGCGGCCAGCAGGGCCGTACGGGCTGAAACGTCGACTCTTCGCGAAGGGACGACGTGATGCACCCGATGCTGCGACGGCTGGACGACCTCGCCGCCCACCTCGCCACCCGCCCGGACGCGGTCGCGCTGCTCGGGCTGGGCTCCGCCGGCGCCGAGCACGACCGCCTCGACGACTACTCCGACCTGGACTTCTTCGTCGTGGTCGACGCGTACGCCAAGCCGCGCTACCTGGAGTCCATCGACTGGCTGCGGGCGCCGTGCCCAGTGGCGTACAGCTTCGCCAACGACCGCAACGGGCGGAAGGCGCTCTATGCCGACGGCGTCTTCGTCGAGTACGCCGTCTTCACCGTCGAGGAACTCGCCCGGCTGCCGTTCACCGGCGCCCGGATCGTGTGGCAGCGCGCCGACGCGCCCGCCGGGCTGGCCGACTCGGGGCCGCCGTCGGCCACGGTTCCGTTCGACACCGTCGAGTTCCACCTCAACGAGGCGCTGACCAACCTCTACGTCGGCCTGCTCCGCGACCTGCGCGGCGAGCGGCTGACCGCCGCGCGGTTCATCCAGTCGTACGCCGTCGACCGGGTGATCGGGCTGCTGAACCTGACCAACCCCGAGGCCGGGCACCGCCGCGACCCCTTCGACGCCAGCCGCCGGGTGGAGCAGGCGTATCCGCCGGAAGTGCTGCCGCTGGCCGCGATGGTGCCCGGATACCAGCACAACCGGCGAGCCGCGGAGGTCACGCTGACCTGGCTGGAGGAGCGATTCACAGTGGATCGGGTGATCGCCGACGCCATCCGCCGGCTCCTGGCCACCGCAACCTAGACCCGGCCGCCGAAGAAGACCCAGACCTCGACCACCCGACCGTCCCGCACCGTGATGTGCTCGGCGTTGCGGTACCGGTCGCCGCCGTGCAGCTCGTACTCGTACAGCAGGAAGACCTGGTCGTCGCCGACGTCGGCCAGCCGCAGGATCTCCTGCGACACGAAGCGGTCCGCCGTCGGGAAGCACCGGTCGAGGTAGGTCGCCCTGTCGATGTGGTCGTCCTGCGGGCTGGTGAAGACCAGGTCCGGGGCGAGCAGCCGGTCCGCGGCGGCCAGGTCCTGGTTCCGGTACGCCGCCAGCAGCGCCCGCACCACCTCCGTGTTGGACACGCTCCACCTCCGGTCGGCCGGCGGTTCTCGGCGACCAGCAGCATAAGCGGCGGCGACTGGCGATTCCCGACACTCCGGCACCGCTGGACGTGTCGACCCCACTCATATCGGGTGTGCTCGATGTCACGTTAGCGTCTGGCCACGCCGACACCACCGCCGGCGCTCGCCGATGTCGGGAGAGCGTCCATGAAGACCCCACTGAGAGCCGCCGCCGCCCTGGTCACCGCCCTGCTGCTGACCCTGACCACCGCGACCCCCGCCCAGGCCGCGGACCCGTCGACCAAGACCCCGGTCGCCGGTTCGCTGCGCGCCTACAACGTCTCCGCCGTGTACGTCGCCGGAGTCTCCTCCGGTGGTTACATGGCCACCCAACTGCACGTCGCCTACTCGTCCCGGATCCGCGGCGCGGCCGTCTTCGCCGCCGGGCCCTACTACTGCGCCCAGAACAACGTCGCCCAGGCGCTCTACGGCTGCGGCGACAACCAGTACCCGACCAACCTGTCAGCCCTGCAGACGTACACCCGCACCTGGGCCTCGTACGGCTGGGTCGACCCGGTGGGCAACCTCTCCGGCGACCCGGTCTACGTCTTCCACGGCGCCAACGACAGCACCGTCAAGAAGTCCGTCACCGACGACCTGGTCCGCTACTACCAGCACTTCGGCGCCAGCGTGCAGTACGACAGCGGCTCCTCGGCAGGGCACGCCTGGGTCACCCCGTACGGCACCCGCGGCTGCACCGCCACGGCCTCGCCGTTCCTCAACAACTGCGGCACCGACCCGCAGAACGCCCTGCTGCGCAAGCTGCTGGGCAGCGTCCAGGCGCCGAACACCGGCGCGCTCGGCGGCACGCTCATCCGGTTCAGCCAGAACACCCACGCGGTCAACGGCTGGGCTCCGGGCCTGAGCATGGACACCAACGGCTTCGCCTACGTGCCGTCGTCGTGCGCCGCCGGCCAGTCCTGCCGGCTGCTGGTCGCCCTGCACGGCTGCCTGCAGGCGTACGGCTCGGTCGGCACCGCGTTCGTGGACCGGGCCAACCTCAACCAGTACGCCGACACCAACAACCTGATCGTGCTCTACCCCCAGGCCGCCACCGCGGGCACCAACCCGAACGGCTGCTGGGACTGGTGGGGCTACCTCGGCGCCACCAACTACCCGATCAAGGGCGGCGCCCAGATCGAGACGATCATGAACATGGTCCGCCGCCTCGATGGCTGACCAACGTGAGAGGGCCCCGGCCGACCCCGCTCAGGCGGGTTCGTCGGCCGGAGCGTCCACCTCGGTCAGGCGGGCGTCCGCCTCGGCCTGCCCCTCGGCGTCCCGGGCCGCCTCGCAGATCGCTGCCGCGTCCACCCAGTGCCCGCGCGCCTCGTCCGGGTCGCCGAGTGCGGCCGCCGCGTCGCCCAGGTACAGCAGGGTCCGGCCCAGCCCCGGGGTGGCCGGCCCGCCCTCGCGCAACCGCCGGCTCTCGGCCAGCATCTCGTACGCCTGCCGGGCCTGGCCGGGCGCGGTGCTCAGCAGCGTGGCGCCGGCGTTGAGCAGCGCGGTGGCCCGGTTCGTCGGGTCCGCCACCGACTCGTACTCGCGCAGCGCGGCCCGCCACGACTGCGCCGCGTCCAGGTGCTCGCCCAGCTCGGCGTGCACCAGCACCAGGTTGGTCAGCGCCGCCGCGTAGCCCCGGGCGTCGCCGAGCGAGCGGAACGTGTTCGCCGCCCGGACCAGGTGGTGGTGCGCGATCTCGAACTCGCCGCGGGCGAGCTGAGCGGCGCCCAGCCCGAGCTGGGTCAGCGCGTGCCCGGCCCGGTCGGCGCCGGAGCGGTGCCGGCGGGACAACTCCAGGTGTTCCACCGCGTCGTCGAGCTGACCCAGGTCGAGCAGGGCCAGGCCGAGGTTCATCCGGGCCTGGGCGGTGCCCCGGCGGCCCCGCTCGGCGACGGCCAGGGTCAGCGCGGTCGCCGCGCCCTGCGGGTCGTGCCGGCGCCGGCGCAGCACGCCCAGCTCGTTGTGCGCCCAGCCGGCGATCTCCGGCCGGTCGTCGGCGGTCGGCGTGGCCAGCACGGTGCGGCACACCTCGTCCCACTCGTCCAGCCGCTCGACGTGGGCGAGCCAGCCGCACAGCGCCACCGCCAGCCGGAACCACCAGCGGCGGACCCGCCGGGGCAGTGACTCGGCCGCGCCGGCCGGCACCCTGACCACCGCGAGCAGCAGCTCCTGGTGCAGGTCGAACCAGCCGTACGGGTCGTCGTCCAGCGGCAGCCGCCGGTCCCGGTCCAGCACGGACGCGGTCACCGCCAGGCTCGCCACGTGCCGTTCGGCCCGTCGGGCCAGGTGCCGGGTGAGCCGGGCCTGCGCGGCCACCCGCCGGCGCACCGGCTCGCCGTCGCGCAGGTGCAGCCGGGCGTACGGGCCGAGCAGCGGCCGCACCTCGTACCGGTCGCCGGGTGCGCCGACCACGAACGCCCCGGCGGCCAGCTCGTCCAGCAGGGCGGCGACCCGGTCCGGTCGCCGGTCGGCGAGCGCGGCGATGGTCGGCCGGTCCACCGGCGCCGGGGTGAGCGACATCAGCCGCCACAGCCGCCGGGCCTCCGCTGACAGCGCGTGGTAGGCGGTGTCCCGCGCGGTCACCAGCAGGGTCGCCGGGGAGGCGTCGATCTCCTGGTGCGGGGGAGTGCCGACGGCCCGGCGCAGCGCGTCGAGCACGTCGGCGTGCCGCCAGCCGTGCTGGGCCGTGCGCCGGCCCAGTTCCGCCACCGTGCGGGGCTGCCGCCCGCACAACTCGACGATGCTGCGGACCGCCGGGTCGGTGCGCGGATCCGGCCGGTGCGGCCGGGCCGCCGGCGCCGCCGCGCCGGCGGCGGCGAAGAGCTCGACGGCGTCGTCGGTGTCCGGCTCACCGATCCAGTGCGCCACCACCCCGACCGCGTCCAGCGCGGCCAGCGCCCCGGTGCCGGCCAGCAGCAGCCGGCAGGAGTTGGTGGTCGGCGGCAGCAGCGGCCGAACCTGGGCGACGTCGTCGACGTTGTCCAGCACCAGCAGGATCCGCCGGCCGTCGAGCTGGCCGCGCAGCTCGTCGGCGGCCTCGGCGAGATCGTCCGGGCGGCCGGAGGCCGGCGGCCGGGTGCCGAGGATCCGGGCCAGCGCGGCGAGCACCTGCCGGGGCGGCTGGCGCCGGCCGCCCCGGCGCAGGTCCAGGTGGTACTGGCCGTCCGGGAAGTCGGCCCGGCACCGGTTGGCCGCCTCGATCGCGTACCAGGAGGTGCCGACGGCCCGGCGGCCCACCACCGCCACCGCCTGCTTCCGCTCCAGCGCGTCGACGATGGCGTCCACGTCGTCGCCGCGCCCGGTGAAGGTCCCCTGATAGGGCAGGGTCGGCGTACCGGCCGCCGCCGGCGCCTCCGCGTCCGTCCCGTCCGGCTCGGCGGGCTGGCCCCGCCGGCGGCGGCGCCACTCGACCACGAAGGAGGCGAGCAGCCCGAGCACCACCACGCCGACGCTCGCCGAGCCCAGCACCTGCACGGACAGCTCGGAGAGCAGGTTGCCGGCCACGTTGCCGAGCAGCGCGCTGACCCCGCCGCCGAGCACCCCGCCGAGGGCCAGCAGCACGCTCAGCCGGCCCGGCCCGCGCGACCGCCCGTCCGGCCGGCTCACCGGACGCCCC
Source organism: Micromonospora sp. S4605 (assembly GCF_003176715.1). Classification (NCBI taxonomy): domain Bacteria; kingdom Bacillati; phylum Actinomycetota; class Actinomycetes; order Micromonosporales; family Micromonosporaceae; genus Micromonospora; species Micromonospora sp. S4605. The sequence goes on along the minus strand of NZ_QGSW01000242.1, from coordinate 23,760 downwards.
CGGCGACCAGCCCGGCGACGAGCTGGCGGCGGGCCAGCACCACCAGCAGCACCGGCAGGATCGACGCGACCACCGACCCGGCGGCGAGCACCCCGCTGTTGGCCACGAACCCGCGGGTCTGGCCGGCGAGGAACAGCCCCAGCGGTGCCGCGCCCGGGCCGCTGAACAGCAGGCCGACCACCAGGTCGTTCCACACCTGCACGAACTCCAGCACGGCGACCGCGACCACCGCCGGCCGGTTGTGCCGGGCCAGCAGCCGCAGCGTGCTCCACCAGTGCCGCCCGCCCAGCCGTACCGCGCGGACCTGCTCGGCGGGCAGGTCGGCGAAGGCGTTGCGCAGCACCAGCACGGCGAACGGGATGCCCAGCGCCACGTGCACCAGCGCCAGCCCGCGGGTGGTGCCGGAGGAGAGCACCGCGCCGAGCACCTCATTGACCGGACCGGCGATCACCTGCACCGGCACCACGCTGGCCGCCATCAGCAGCAACCCGGTCGCCTGCGCGGGCGGCCCGGTCAGCCAGGCCAGCGGGTACGCCGCCAGCAGCGCGATGGCGAGCACGGCGGCGGTGACCACGGTGGCCAGCACCAGGGTGAACCCGAGCGTGCGCCACAGCTCAGGGCCGTTGGTGAGTTGGCGGTACGAATCCAGGCTGGGCGCGCTCGACCACCAGGCCCGGGCCGCCGCGTCGACCGGCCGGTGCAGCGAGGTGGCCAGCAGCACGCCCAGCGGCACCAGCCAGGCGAGCGCGGCGCCGGCGGCGAGCAACCGGATCCACCGCCGCGGCGGCGCCGCCGGCTCGGGGTCGACCGGCGTGGGATCGCGCGGCGGCGGCCACGCCTGGCGGACGAAGAGCGCCGCCACCAGCATGCCGGCCGCCACCGCCGCCAGCCAGATCACCCCGAGCGCGGCGCCCTCGCCGGTGGTGGTGCCGCCGGAGGTCTGCCACACGCGCAGCGCCAGCACCGACGCCTCGTCGCGCACCGAGCCCGGGGTCATCACCAGGATCAGGTCGAAGGTGCGGCTGGTGCCGAGCGCCACCAGGGCGAACACCACCGCGACCGTACGCAGCAGCAGCGGGCGCCACTGCGCGTCCCAGAGCACGTCGCGCCGGTTGCCGCCGAAAGCGCGGACCGCGTCGCCGAGGCTCGGCGGCACCGCGTCCAGCGCGGCCCGGAACACCAGCACGGCCAGCCCGACCCAGGCCCAGACGAACGCCGACATCAGGGCCACGGTGACCAGCCCCGGGCCGAGCAGCTGCGGCACCTGTTCCGCCGAGCGCCCGGTGAGTCGGGCCAGCAGCAGGGTGGCCAGCCCGCGCTGCGGATCGGGGTCGTAGAGCAGCCGGAAAGTCACCCCGGTGACCACCAGCGGCAGCGCGGTCGGCACCACCAGGATGAGCCGGACCAGCCCACCCTCCTGGGAGCGGCGGGACGCGGCCGCCAGCAGGTAGCCCAGCACGGTGACCACCGCCGGCACCAGCAGCGCCCAGAGCACCGTACGGCCCACCACCGCCGCGGTGCCCGGCGCGGCGAACGCGGCGCGGAAGTTCGCCGCGCCGACCCACCGGCCGTCGGTGACCACGCTGGCGTGCAGCGTCCGCAGCACCGGCCAGGCCACCAGGCCGCCGAGCAGCAGCAGCGCCGGCAGCAGCAGCGCGGAGGTGGCGCCCGCCGCCGGATAGGCCCGGCCGCGCCGGGGCGGCCCGACGTCGTCGAGCACCGCCAGTTCGCCGAGGACCGGCCGGGTCATCGCCCACCCCCGGCCGCCCGGGCCGCCGCGGCCAGCTGGCCGGTCGCCCGGCGCACCGCCTCGGTGGCGGACACGCCGCCGGTGACGTCGGCGAAGAAGTCCTGCATGATCCGCCAGATGCCCACCCCGTCGGAGCCGGTGAACGGGCCGGGCAGCCGGTCGGAGAGGTCGAAGCGGACGGACTCCGCGTCGCGCAGTTCGGCGGCGAGCGCCCGGCGCATCGGGTCGTGGTAGCTCTCCAGCGGAACCGTGACGTTGGGGGAGAGGTAGCCGCCGGCGCGCAGCCACGGCTGGAACGCCGACCCGTCGCTGAGCCAGCGCACCAGCTCCGCGCCGCGGGCCGACCCGGCGAACGCCACCGCCGCGTCACCACCCAGGATCAGCGGGCGGTCCGCCGCCCGCGAGCCCGGGAAGCGGAAGGTGATCGGCTGCTCCGCACCGCGCTGGAACCGGGTGCTGACGTCGTCGACGAAGTCGGCCTCGAACACCATCGTCGCCCGGCGGTGGTGCACCACCTGGATCACCGATTCCTCGTACTGGGTGAGCAGGGCGCGGCGAGGGCCGCCGGGGAAGGCGCCGTCGATGCTCCACAGCTCGGCGAGGCGTTCCAGGGCGATCCGCACCGACCGGCTCCGCCAGTCGGCTTCGCCGCGGGCCAGCGCCTCGTAGAAGTCGGGCGCGGCGACGTCGGCGAGCACGTTCTCGAACCAGTCGGTGAGCACCCAGCCGTCGGCGGCGCCGATCGCCAGCGGCGCCGGGGCGATGCCGGCCCGGGCCCGGGCGCCCTGCCGGCGGGTGATCGCCACCAGCTGGTCCCAGGTGGCGGGCGGCTCGGAGAGCATCGAGCGGAAGTACCAGAACAGCGACTTGTGGGCCGCCTTCACCCAGACCCCGTAGCGGCGGCCGTCGGTGGCGAGCAGGTCGGCCATCCCGGGCGGGACGGCGTAGCTCGCGGCGGGAGCGAGTTCGCGCAGCCAGCCCCGGCGGGCGTACTCGACGACCAGCCCGGAGCGGGGCAGGATCGCCACGTCGGGGCTGGTGCCGGCGAGGTGCCGGGCGCGCAGGAACGCGTCGATGTCGTTGCCCGCGCTGACCACCCGCACCGGCTGGTCGTAGCCGGCCACCACCTGCCGGAACCGGGCCAGCTCGGTGCCGCTCCACACCACCGCCACCTGCAGCGACGGCTCGCCCCGGGAGCAGGAGGCGGCGGCGGTCGCGGTGCCGGCCGCGGCGGCGGCCCGCAGCAGCGTACGGCGGCGCAGCCTCACCGGCCCGCCTCCGCGGCAAGGTCGGCCGGCGCCACCGGGACCTGGTTGGCGAGCTCGGCCAGCACGGCCTCGTCGGCGGTGCAGACCAGCACCGCGAGGCCCGGCGCGTCCGGCGGGGAGAGCCGCCCGACCAGGTCGGTGAGCCGCCCGCCGTCGGGGGCGCCGGCCGGCAGGTCGATCACGAGCACCTCCGGCAGGCAGGCCATCGCCCGGGCCAGCGCCACCCGGAACCGTTGGCCCTCGGAGAGCAGGTGCGGCCGCAGGTCGAGGGTCGGCGCCAGCTCCAGCCGTTCGACCACCGTCGCCGCCCAGGTGTCGGCCACCTCGCGCACCCGTTCCCGCTTGCGCTGGCCGTAGGCGATGTTGCGGCGCACGGTCAGGTGGGGCAGCAGGGCGCCGCCGGCCGGGACGTACCCGATGCGGCGGCGCAGCGGCGGCAGGTCCGTGACGTCCCGGCCGCCGACCAGGACCGCGCCGGCCGCCGGCGCGGCCAGCCCGACCACCACCCGGGCGAGCGCCGTGCCGACCCGGGGTGGGGCGGCCAGCGCCACGGTGGCGCCGGCGGGCACGTCGAGGGTCACCGGCGCGTCGGCGGGCAGCGCGACGAGTTCGCAGAGTCGTAACGTGGCCATCACCTCCGGTGACCCGGGTCGTCGCCCCCAGGGTGGCACATCCGGACGACGACCACGCCCCCGCACCCTCCCTTGTGGAGTCGGTGCGCGGCCCTCACCCTTCGGTGCGACATCGGCCGGAACCGGCACCGGGGCGGCCCGGCGGCACCTAGCCTGGCGCTGAGGAGCACCACGCGATCGTCGACGGAGGTCAGCGGTGAGCATCGAGGACGCCAGGGACGCCTTTGCCGGTGCCGAGGAAGTGGAGATCACCGTGACCGGCCGGCGGACCGGCCGGCAGATCTCGCACCCGGTGTGGTTCGTGCAGGACGAGCAGAGCATGTTCCTGGTGCCGATCACCGGGTCGGACAGCGACTGGTACAAGAACGTGCGGCAGACCCCGCTGATCGAGGTCGCGGTGAACGGCACCGCGGTGAGCGCGCCCGCCACCCCGATCACCGACGCCGACCGGGTCGACCACGTGGTGGAGATGTTCCGCGCGAAGTACGGCCGCCAGTACGTGGACGAGCACTACCCGAGGCGCGACGTCGCGGTCCAGGTCTCCCTCGGCTGAGGACGGGCGGTCAGCCCGGCGGCTCGGGACGGTAGAGCGCGGCCAGCGCGACGGCGGTGTCCGCGAGCATGGCGCGCAGCTCGGCCGGCGCCAGCACCTCCACCTCGGCGCCGAGCCGCAGCAGGTCACCGTGGGCGTGGGTGAGCGACTCGATCGGCACGACCGTGGTCACCCAGCCGGCGGCGTCCGGCGGGCCGGCGTTGCCCTCCGCCGCGCCGGCCACCACGTCGCTGGCGATCTCCCGCAGCCGCTGCCGGCCGCGCGGGGAGAGCCGGATCGTCGCGTCGTCGCGGTGCAGTTGGGCGCGGAAGCGCACCACGTGCGCCTGCCACCAGGCCGGCAGGTCGAACTCCGCCGGCCGGTCGAAGCCCTCGTCCAGGGTGGTCAGCGCCAGGATCTGGTTGATCCGGTAGGTCGCCGGGGCGTCCCGGCCCGGCCGGTTGGCCACCGCGTACCACCGGCCGCCCTTGAGCACCAGCCCGTACGGCTCCAGCACCCGGTCCACCTCGCCGCTCCAGCTGCGGTAGCGGACCCGGACGCGGCGCTCCCGCCACACCGCGTCGGCCACCGCGGCCAGGTGGGGGGAGGCGTCGCCGTCGGCGTACCAGCCGGGGGTGTCCAGGTGGAATCGCTGCTGGAGCCGGTACGCCCGGTCGGCGAGCGCGGGTGGCAGCGCGGCCTGGAGCTTGAGCTGGAGCGCGGCCACCACCGCGCCGTAGCCCAGCTCGGCGGCGGGCCCGGGCAGCCCGGCGAGGAACAGGCGCTCGGCCTCCTCGGCGGTCAGCCCGGTGAGCCGGGTCCGCCAGCCCTCGACCAGCTGGTAGCCGCCGGCGTGCCCGGCCTCCCCGTACAGCGGAATGCCCGCCGCGTGCAGCGACTCGACGTCGCGGTAGACGGTGCGGACGGAGACCTCCAACCGCTGCGCGAGCTGGGCGGCGGTCATCCGGCCGTGGCTCTGCAGCAGCAGCAGGAGGGAGAGGAGTCGACTGGCTCGCACTCTGCTGACAGTAGTTGTCAGGGGAGCGGTCCTACCGTCCCGGCATGGCATTTCGCGACAAGGATCTGTGGGTGCCGGGGCCGGTGACGGTCGCCGGCCGCGAGCTCAAGCGCTACCACATCGACCAACCGCACCGGCGGATCGAACCGGAGGTGGAGAAGGCCGCGTACGACCTGCTGCCGCGGCTGCTGCCGGCCGCCGACGACGGCACCCCGGCGGCGGGCTGGGTGGTGCTGCACCGGGGCGCCGACACCGGTGCCTACCTGCTGGCGTACACCTGGGTGTGGGACAACGTGGTGCAGGTGCGGATCGCCGCCGCCGGCCAGCCCGCCCTGGACTGCCCGGACGACGACCCGACCCACTTCGTCGAGCAGCACCGGCCGTGGGTCGGCTGCATCTGGGAACTCGGGGTGCTGGAGCACGAGCGGGCCGCCTGGGCCCGGCACGTGCTGGCGCCGGAGCGCCCGGACCTGGCCGGCTGGCGCGCCGACACCCGGGCCGAGGGGCCGGTGGGCCGCTGATGGGCGACTTCGACTTCTTCGTCGGCACCTGGGACGTGGTCAACCGGCGGCTGGTGAAGCGGCACGTCGGCAGCGACGAGTGGGACGAGTTCCCCGGGCGGTCGGTGGCGGGCAGCTTCTTCGCCGGCGCGGGCAGCTTCGACGAGATCACCTTCCCGACCAAGGGCTTCTCCGGCGCCACCGTGCGGATCTACGACCCGGCGGCGGGCACCTGGTCGATCTACTGGATGAACAGCAACCGCGGTGTGCTGGAACTGCCGCCGGTGGTCGGCCGCTTCGTGGACGGGGTGGGCACCTTCTACGCCGACGACGTCGACGAGGGCCGGCCGGTCCGCTGCCGGTTCGTCTGGTCGGCGATCACCCCGACCTCCTGCCGCTGGGAGCAGGCGTTCTCCACCGACGGCGAACGCACCTGGGAGACCAACTGGATCATGGAGTTCACCCGCGCGCCGGCTTCCTGAGCCACCGCTCAGCCGGCCACCGGCGTCGCGCCCGGGCTCAGCCGGTGCGGCATCTCCCAGCCCTCGGCCAGCCGGGACGGGTGCACGTTCTGCCCGCCGCCGAAGAACTCGCAGAACTTCATGATCAGCGGGTCCCAGCGCAGCGGGTCCACGTACGACGTCCCGGGGATGACCAGGTCCTCCTCGACGTACGCCCGCAGCACCTGCACCTCGAACGCGGTGGCGTGCGCTGAGGCGCCGCCGAAGCGGTGCGTCGCGACGACCCGGCACTCGAGCTGGACCGGGCACTCCGCCACCCGGGGTGCCCGGACCAGTTCGGACGGCTGGGCGGTCAGCCCGGCCAGGGCGAACTTGTCCGGCTCGTAGCGGTAGCCCTGGCGGACCTTGTGCTCCGGCACGTCCGGGCGACCGGTGGTGAGCGCGATCCGGTCGACCACGGCCACCATCGTCGCGGACGGCAGGTTGAGCACGCACTCCCGCTCGCGCCGCAGGTTGGCGGTCGTCTGGCCGCTGTCGCCGAGCCCGAGCATGGCGTGCTGGCCCAGCCACCAGGCCGACGACATCGGCGCCAGGTTGGCCGTGCCGTCCGGGTTGCGCGAGCTGACCAGCACCACCGGCGTGCCGAAGTAGAGCACCTTCAGACCGGGAACCACGTGCATTCGTACGCCTTCCACCGCGGGCGCGACCGGGCGTCGCGCCACCGCCGTCGACTCTGCGTCAGGGCGGCCGCCGCCTGCTGGCGGCGATCGGACATCGCGTTCGGCCGCCGGCTCCGGAGCCTGCGCCCGGGCCGGCCGCGAAACGGCGCTGGTGGCGGCGGGGCGGCTAGGCGCGTCGCGTAGTCCGGGGCTGGTGGCCGTAGCGGGCGGCTGGTGAGGATTGGGGTCAGCCGGGGGCGAGGAGGCAGAACTCGTTGCCTTCCGGGTCGGCCATGACCCGCCACCGGACGCTCTGGTCCAGGTCGATGGCGGTGGCGCCGAGAGCCCGCAGTCTGGCCGCCTCCGCCTCGGGGTCGTCACCCGGGTACGGGCGGACATCGAGGTGGACGCGGTTCCACCCGATCTTCACGTCGGGTGTGCGGACGAACCGCAGATACGGGCCGACGCCCTTGGCGGAGCGCAGTACCGCGTTGTGGTCGGTCACCTCGTGCACTGTCCAGTCCATGGCCTCGCCCCAGAAGCGGGCCATGGCTCGCGGATCCGCGCAGTCGACCACCACCGCGGCGATCGGTCCGGTGTCCCGGTAGAGCGGTCGGGGGTCCAGCACGCAGAACTCGTTGCCCTCCGGGTCGGCCAGCACCGTCCATGGCACGTCACCCTGGTCGACGTCGGCGGGCGTCGCGCCGAGCTCCTTCAGGCGCGTGACCACCTCCGCCTGATGGGCCGCCGAGGTGGTGGCGAGGTCGACGTGCACGCGGTTCTTCCCCGTCTTGGGTTCCGGGGAGATGACGAGGTCGATGCAGACGGCCACGGGGTCGGGGTAGACGAAGCCCTCGGGTTCGAGGTTGGTCACGCCGGGTTCCTCGCTGGAGATGCCCCAGCCGAGCGCCTCCGCCCAGAAACCGCCGAGCGCGGAGTCGTCCCGAGCCTTCATGTTGATCTGTACGAGCCGCGCTGCCATGCCGGCGATGCTAGGCCCTGCGTCGAGCCGGCGGCGTGGTGGTCTTATTCTAGCGCTAGAATAGCGTCGTGGAGCTCACGCCGTCCGAACTGGTCGTCCTCGGGCTGATCGTCGAGTCCCCGCGGCACGGCTACGACCTGGAGCAGGTCATCGAGCGTCGCGGGATTCGCCAGTGGACCGAGATCGGGTTTTCGTCGATCTACTACCTGCTCGCCAAGCTCGAGAGCCGCGGGCTCGTCCACGCCCCCGACGCGCCGGCGGCGGCGAAGTCCCGGCGCGTCTTCCACGCCACCGACGCGGGGCGGGAGGCCGCCAGCCGTGGCGCGCTCGCGCTCATCGCGGAGTTGCGCCCCGTCCCACATCCCCTTCTCGTGGGCGTGGCGAACCTGGCCCTGCTCTCCGAACGGCAGTACGCGCAGGCGCTGCGCGACCGACTCGCCCAGGTCGACGCGCGGATCGCCGCCGTCCGGGCGGCCGAGTCGGCGCAAGCCCCCCTCGCGCCGCCGGCCCGCGAGGTCTTCTCCTACTCCCTCAGCCTCCTGGAGGCGGAAAGGTCGTGGCTCGCGGCGCGGGCCCAGGTGCGCGATGACTGACAAGATTGACTTCAAGCGGCAGATCCACAGCTACCGCGCGAGCCGGGGCCGGTTCGAGGTGGTGAACGTGCCCGACCTGCGGTACCTCATGATCGACGGGCACGGCGACCCGAACACCGCGGCCTTCACCGACGCGGCCGAGGCGCTCTACCCGGTGGCCTACAAGCTGAAGTTCGCCAGCAAGCGCATCCTCGGGCGCGACTACGTCGTCATGCCTTTGGAAGCCCTCTGGTGGGCCGACGACATGGCCACGTTCACCGCGTCGCGCGACAAGTCCCGGTGGGACTGGACGCTGATGATCATGGTGCCCGACTGGATCGACCAGGACATGTTCGCCGACGCGGTCGAGCAGGTCGGGGCCGGGGACCGCCCGCGGCGCCTCGACGACGTCCGGCTCGGCCCGCTGTCCGAGGGTCGCTGCGTGCAGACGCTCCACGTCGGCTCCTACGACGACGAGGCCCCGGTGCTGGCGCGGATGCACCACGAGTTCATTCCGGGCAACGGGCTGCGGATGGTCGGCAAGCACCACGAGATCTACCTCAGCGACTTCCGCAGGACCGCCCCCGAGAAGCTCCGCACCATCCTCCGGCAACCGGTCAGCCCGTCACCCTCCTGACCGCGTGACGGTGGGCGCTGGCGGACCTGATCGCATGTCTCGCCGAGCTTCCCGGGCCGCCCGGGTCGCCGTTCTTCCCGACCGGCATGGGAACGATGGCGACCCGGCGGCCCCGGGGCCCCGTCACCCGACACATCGCGACGGCGGTCCAGACGCTGCGTCGCGGCGGCGACGGCCGGAGCCCGAGGCTGTTCGTTGCGTCCTATCCGACCTTGAGGGCCAGCTTCCCGACATAGTGATCACCGAGGGCGCGGTGCGCATCCGCGGCTCGCTCCAGCGGGAAGGTCCGGGCGACGTGGACCTCGAAGGAGCTCGCCTCGATGATCGCGTTCAACCGGTCGGTGGCGGTGCGGCTTCGGTCCCCGTCGTAGTAGGACACCGTCAGGTCCGGCGACCGTACCGGCGTGGGCAGGACACCGTTCGGCCACGCGATCCGCCCCGACTTCTTGATCGCGCGAAGAGAGCGTTCGGCGATCTCGCCGCCCACGGTGACCAGAGCCGCATCGAGCCCGCCTGGGGCGAACTCGAACGCCGCAGCCAGGACATCGTCTCGGCGACCGTCGATGGCGTCGTCAGCGCCCAGCCGCCGGGCCAGGGCGACACCGTCGTCACCGGAGGCCACCGCCAACACCCGGATGCCGTTGTGCCGCGCCAGCTGGACGGCCATGTGGCCGATCCCCCCGCTGGCCCCGAAGACCATGAGCGTCTCGCCCGGCCGCAGGCCGAGCAGATCGAGGCCGCTCAGTGCGGTCAGGGCGTCCCAGGCCATCGGGCCGGCCTGCTCGGTCGGCACCCGGTCGGGCACGCGAGCCACGAACTCCGCCTCGACGACGCCGTACTCGGCGTAGAAGCCGCCCCGCGGCACCGGCATCGTCGCAGCGTAGACACGATCGCCCACGTCGAACCGTGTGACGTTGCGGCCGACCGCGGCCACCGTGCCCGCCGCGTCCCAGCCGAGGACGTAGGGGAAGGTGGACGCGACACCGAACACGCCGTCGTAGTTCCCCGCCCGCTCGCCCGCGTCCCAGGACCCGACCCCCGCGAACTCCACCCGGATGAGGACGTCGTCGTCGCCGACCTGCGGGAGCGGTAGCCGGCGCGACGAGAGTTCGTCGACTCCGCCGAACCGGTCGAGGACGACCGCCTTCATCTCCGGCACCCCGATCGCGCCGCCCACCGTGCCTTCGACGCTGCTCTCCATCGGCCCTCCCGATTTACTTGAGTGAATCAAGGATCATTGAATCACAGCTATTTGAGCGGGTCAAATAACTCCTCTAGGCTGGGAGACATGGCGCTGCCGAATGGACCCGTAACCCCCTCGTCCGAGGCTGAGGCCGTCCTGTTCGACCTGGTCGACGTATACGACCGCGCCTACGAGGCGGCCGCGGCCGAGCTGTCGCTCAGCCCGGCGCAGGCGTGTGTCCTCGGGCGACTCGATGAGCGACGAGGCATGGGCGCCCTGGCCGAGGAGCTCGGCTGCGATGCCTCCAACGTCACCCAGATCGTCGCGCGTCTGGAAGCGCTCGGCCTGGTGACCCGCGAACCGGATCCTCGGGACCGCCGCGCCCGACTCGTCGCGAGAACCCCCCGCGGAGACGAGATCAACCACCGGTTCGCGACAGCCTTCACCTTCGCCCGCACGGCGGTCGGACGACTTTCACCCGACGAACAGGACCAGTTGACGGCGCTGCTGCGCAAGGCACTGGGCTGACCCGCGCCAGCGGCCTCACCCCCTGAGCGGATCCACCGGCTTCACGCAGGGGCCGGCCGCGGCGGTCTCTGGTTGCCGGCCGGCACGCTCGTGGACCCCTGGTGCCCTGCCCCGCATCAGATGATCACGGTCGTCGGGGCGCGACGCGGAATCGTCCGGCGGGTCAGGCAGGTGGGGGAGGGGTGGTGCGGTAGATCGCTGTCAGCCAGACGTCGAGGAGGACATCGACCACGTCGCGCTCGGCCACCGCCGGGCCGTCGCCGGCGAAGGTGGCGTACCAGACCCGCTCGTTCATCGAGTTCAGCGCGATGGCGAGGTCGCGGGCGGGCAGCCCGTCCGGCGCGGCGCCGCGCCGGCGTTCCGCCTCGATCGCGGTCTCGATGGCCTGCACCCAGCGCTCCATCACGGTCGCCCAGAGCCGGCGCACCTCGGCGTTGGTGCCGCGCACCTGGGCGCAGGCCAGCACCACCGCGCGGTGCCCGCCGAACGTCTCGTGGAACCGGGCGATCAGCTCCCGCCACCGGGCCGGCGGATCCTCGGCCAGCCGGACCAGCACGTCGCCGCAGGTCGCCTCGGCCTCCTCGGTGACCCGGTCCAGCAGCGTGAGCAGCACCGCGTCCTTGGACGGGAAGTAGAAGTAGAAGGTCGGCCGGGAGATGCCCGCGCCGCGGGCCAGGTCGTCGATGGAGATGTCGGCGAAGGCCCGATCGTGCAGCAGCCGCTCGGCGGTGGCCAGGATGGCCGATTCGCGCTCGTCCCCCGCGGAGCGGGCCGCGCGGCGTCCGCGCGGGGCCGCGGTCGGAGTGGGCGTACGGGCGGGCGTCATGTCCGGTGACTCTACACCGGATCGACACTGTGTCGATTGGACTCGACAGGGTGTTGACGGGCGTCGACGGCGGTGGATAGTGTCCGGGGTCACCGCCTCGGATCGGGAGATGACATGGCCTCCGACCACGTCGACGTGCTCATCGTGGGTGCCGGCCTCTCCGGCATCGGCGCCGCCTGCCACCTGCGGCTCAACTGCCCCGACAAGACGTACGCGGTGCTGGAGGCCCGGGGCGCGATCGGCGGCACCTGGGACCTGTTCCGCTACCCGGGCGTCCGGTCCGACTCCGACATGTTCACCCTCGGCTACTCGTTCCGGCCGTGGACCGACCCGAAGGCGATCGCCGACGGCGACGCCATCCGCGCCTACGTCCGGGAGACCGCCGACGAGTACGGCGTCACCGAGCACATCCGCTTCCACCACCGGGTGCTGCGGGCCGACTGGGACAGCGCGACCGCCCGCTGGACGGTGCACGCCCGACGCGACGACACCGCCGAGGACGTGGTGCTCACCTGCTCGTTCCTGTACACCTGCTCCGGCTACTACCGCTACGACACCGGCTACACCCCCGACCTGCCCGGCGCGGAGACGTTCACCGGGCGGATCGTGCACCCGCAGCACTGGCCCGCCGACCTCGACCACACCGGCAGGCGGGTGGTGGTGATCGGCAGCGGCGCGACGGCGGTCACCCTGGTGCCGGCCATGGCCGAGCGGGCCGGGCACGTCACCATGTTGCAGCGCTCGCCCACCTACGTCATCGCGCTGCCCTCGCGCGACGTGCTCGCCGACACGCTGCGCCGGTTCCTGCCGGCGAAGGCCGTGTATCCGGTGGTGCGGTGGAAGAACGTCCTGCTCGCCACTGCCAACTTCCAGGCCAGCCGGCGTGCCCCCAACCTGGTCCGCAAGCTGCTGCGGCGCGCCGCCACGAGTCGGCTGCCGGCCGGCTACGACGTCGACCGGCACTTCTCGCCCCGGTACGACCCGTGGGACCAGCGGCTCTGCGTGGTGCCGGACGGCGACCTGTTCACCGCCCTGCGGCGGGGGCGGGCCTCGGTGGTCACCGACACCATCGACACGTTCACCGCGGATGGCATCCGGCTCAGCTCGGGGGAGGAGCTGCCGGCCGACATCGTGGTCACCGCCACCGGGCTGAACCTGCTCGCCCTCGGCGGGATGACGCTGACCGTCGACGGCGCCGAGGTCGACCTGGCCGGCACCGTCGCCTACAAGGGGATGATGCTCTCCGGGGTGCCGAACTTCGCGATGACCATCGGCTACACCAACGCCTCCTGGACGCTGAAGGCCGACCTGGTCGCCACGTACGTCTGCCGGCTGCTGCGCCACCTCGACCGCACCGGCCAGCAGATCGTCACCCCGCTCGCGCCCAGCGACGGCGCGCTGGAACCGATCATCGACCTCAAGTCCGGCTACGTGCTGCGCAGCGTCGACGCGCTGCCCAAGCAGGGCGCCTCGGCGCCGTGGCGGCTGCACCAGAACTACCCCCGAGACGTGCTGCTGATGCGGCACGGCCGGCTGACCGACGTCGGGGTGCGCTTCTCCCGCGCCGCCGCCGACCGGTCCAGCACCCCAGAGAGGAGCACCGCCGGTGCGTAGCTTCGACTTCACCTCGGGCACCGCCGTGGTGACCGGCGCGGCCAGCGGGATCGGCGAGGCCCTGGCGCACGGGCTCGCCCGCCGCGGCAGCGACCTCGTGCTGCTCGACCGGGACGCCGACCGGCTCGCCGCCGTGGTCGCCGCGATCCGCGCGGCCCACCCCGACCGCCAGCTGACCAGCTACCTGGTCGACCTCGCCGACGCCGCGGCCACCGCCCGGGTGGCCGCGGAGATCCGCCAGCGGCACCCGGTGATCCGGCTGCTGGTCAACAACGCCGGCGTCGCGCTCGGCGGCCGGTTCGACCAGGTGACCCTGGACGAGTTCACCTGGGTCATCGAGATCAACTTCCGGGCCGTGGTGCAGCTGACCCACGCGCTGCTGCCGGCGCTCAAGGCCGAGCCCGGCGCGCACCTGGTGAACGTCTCCAGCCTGTTCGGCCTGATCGCCCCGCCCGGCCAGGCCGCCTACGCCGCCAGCAAGTACGCCGTCCGCGGCTTCACCGAGGCGCTGCGCCACGAACTGGTCGACGACGGCATCGGGGTTACCTCGGTGCACCCCGGCGGCATCCGCACCCGGATCGCGCGGAGCGCCCGGATCGGCAGCGGCGTCTCCGTCGAGGAGTACGAGGCCGGCCGCGAGCGGTTCGAGAAGCTGCTCTCGATGGACCCGGCGAAGGCGGCCGAGATCATCCTGCGTGGGGTGGGCCGCCGCCGCGGTCGGGTGCTGGTCGGCTGGTCGGCCAAGCTGCCCGACCTGCTGGCCCGGATCGCTCCCGCCTCGTACGGCCGGTTGTTCGCCCTCGGGTCGGGCCGGGCGGCCGCCGATCCGGCGCGCCGGGCCACCACCGTCCCCGCCCAGCGGCCACCGGACGACCCGGATCCGGCCGCGCCGGGCGACCGGCCCGCCGAGCGGGCGGGGGATCCGGCGTGAGCGCGCCGGCCGGCCCTCGGCACGTCACCGTCGACGGGCGGCGGGTGCGCCACCGGGTCGACGGCGACGGCCCGCCGGTGGTGCTGCTGCACGGCATCGGCCGCAGCCTGCGCGACTTCACCGAGCAGCACGAGCTGCTCGCCGACCGGTACCGGGTGTACAGCCTCGACCTGCCCGGCTACGGCGGCTCGCTGCCGATGGCCGAGCCGTACACGCTGCCCGCGCTGGCCCGGTTCGTCGGCCGCTACCTCGACGCGGTCGGCGTCGAGGCGCCCGCGCACCTGGTCGGCAACTCCCTCGGCGGTGCGATCGCCATGCGGCTGGCCGTCGCCGAGCCGGCCCGGGTGGCCAGCCTCGCGCTGGTCAACAGCGCCGGCTTCGGCCGCGAGGTGACCATGATGCTGCGGCTGCTCGCCCTGCGTCCGCTCGGCCGGCTGCTGCTGCGCCCCAGCCGGGCCGCCGCCCGGCGCACCGAGCGAGCCCTCTTCCACGACGCGGCGTTCGCCACCGCCGAGCGCGTCGCGTACGCCCTCGAGGTGGCCCACCAGCCGTACGCCGCGCGGGTGCTGCTGGAGACCGCGCACAACCTGGGCACCTTCCGGGGCGTCAGCCCGCAGTGGCGGGAGGAACTGCTCACCGAACTGGCCCGGCTCGACGTGCCCACCCTGGTCGTCTGGGGCGACCGGGACCTCATCCTGCCGGCGGCCCACCTGGCGGCCGCCCGCACCCGGCTGCCCCACGCCCGCACCCACCTGTTCACCAACTGCGGGCACATGCCGCAGATCGAGTGCGCCGAGGAGTTCAGCCGGCTGCTGGTCGACTTCTGGACCGCAGCTCCCGCTGCCGAGCCAGCACCGTCACCGCCACCAGGACGAACAGCAGCGCCGCGATGAGGTAGACCGTCGCCGGCGCCCAGGGAGTGGCCAGCACCAGCAGCGCGGTCACCGGGAACGCCACCACCACCATCCCACGCTGCCGGGGCAGCACCCGCAGCACCCAGACGGTGAGCAGGTAGACGGCCGTCGGGACCGCCACGGTGTGCCCGACCACCACGCCGCCGACGTGGGCCAGGTGCCGGTGGTGGTCGACCACCACCTCCAGCCCGGCACCGACCGCGGCGACCGCCGCGAACACCAGGTAGTGCCCGTACCCCCAGCCGAGCGAGGCGGACAGCCGCGCCGGCGCCGCGGCCGCCCGGTCGAAGTAGAGCCACCACAGCGCGAACACGATCACCATGCCCGCCGCCGCCAGCCGCCACAACCCGCCGTCGCCCGCGTCCACGCCGGTCTGGATCGCCACCGACGTCGCGAGCACCACCTCGCCGAGCACGATCAGGGTGAACAGCCCGTACCGTTCGGCGATGTGTCGCGGGTGCCAGGTGGTCATCCCGGGCCGCTCGGCCAACGCCGGCACCAGCAGGTCGGCCAGGGCCAGCACCACGAACGAGCCGATCCGCCAGTCGTCCGGCAGCAGCAGCCGGACCAGCCACCCGAGCTGCACCAGGGTCACCCCGACCGCGTAGCGGACGTCCGCGGGCCGGTGGCCGGGATCGCCGGCGGCCGCCCGCAGCCACTGCGTCACCAGGGCCAGCCGCATCACCACGTACCCGTAGGTGATGGTGGCGAAGTCGCCCTCGGTGAAGGCGCGCGGCACCCCGGCGGCCAGGATCAGCGCGCCGGCGATCTGCACCAGGGTGGTGACCCGGTAGACGTCGTCGTCGGTGTCGTAGGCGGAGGCGAACCAGGTGAAGTTCATCCACGCCCACCAGATCGCGAAGAACACCATCAGGTAGCTGCGCACCGCATGCCCGACGTGGTCCTCGGCCAGGTCGTGGTGCAGGTTCGTGGCCGCCTGCGCCACCGCCACCACGAAGCAGAGGTCGAAGAAGAGTTCCAGCGGCGTGGCGGCGCGGTGCTCCTCGCCGCGGTCGCGCGCGGTCATCGGCCGGTACCACGGCCGCAGCCCACCGGTCACCCGGTACTCCTCGCCGCCGTACCGTCGGTCCCCTTCACCCTAGGCAGCCCAGCGGCCCCGCACGCCGGGTTCCGCGCAGCCGCCGATCCGCCTGACCTGGGCCGGGACCGGGCCGGGCGGGTCGGTGCCGGGTCGGTGCCGGGCCGCCCGCCGGCTGGGTTCGGTTGCTGCGACCGGCCGGGTGGCCGCGGCTGTTTCGAGCGTGCGCGGGGCGGGGAAGCGGACGGATGCCGCCGGACGCGCTGACCCTGTTCCTGGCCGGGGATGTGATGACCGGCCGGGGCGTGGACCGGATCCTGCCCCGGCCCGGCCCGCCCGACCTGCGCGAGCGGGCGGTCCGCGACGCCGACGAGTACGTCGGGCTGGCCGAGCGGGTCAGCGGCCCGATACCCCGGCCGGTGCCGCCGCAGTGGCCGTGGGGCGTCGCCCTGCCGCTGCTGGACGAGCTGCGGCCGGCCGCCCGGATCGTGAATCTGGAGACCGCGGTGACCGGCCGGGGCGAGCACGCCCCCGGCAAGGCCGTGCACTACCGGATGCACCCGGACAACGTGCCGTGCCTGACCGCCGCCCGGCTCGACGTCTGCGCGCTGGCCAACAACCACGTGCTCGACTTCGGCCCGGTCGGGCTCGCCGACACCCTCGACGCGTTGGCCGGGGCGGGGATCGCCACCGCCGGCGCCGGCCGGGACGCGGCGGCGGCCTGGGCGCCCGCCCGGGTGGACCTCGGCGCGGGCCGCCGGCTGCTGGTCTTCTCGGTGGCCGCGCCGTCCAGCGGCGTGCCGCCGCCCTGGGCGGCCACCGCCGACCGGCCCGGAGTGGCGTACCTGCCGGAGATCTCGGTGGCCACCGCCGACCTGCTGGCGGAGCGGATCGCCGCCGTGGCCGGGCCGGGGGACCGGGTGCTGGTCTCCGTGCACTGGGGCGGCAACTGGGGGTACGAGGTGCCGCCCGAGCACGTCGAGTTCGCCCACCGCCTGGTCGACGCCGGGGTCGACCTGCTGCACGGGCACTCGTCGCACCACGTGCGGCCGGTGGAGGTGTACCGGGACCGGCTGATCCTCTACGGCTGCGGGGACCTGGTCGACGACTACGAGGGCATCGGCGGGCAGCAGGCGTACCGGCCGGAGCTGCGGCTGCTCTGGCTGCCGTCGCTCGACCCGGGCAGCGGCCGGCTGCGGGGGCTGCGGGCGGCCCCGGTGCGGATCCGGCGGATGCGGCTGGCGCCGGCCGACCCGGGCGAGGCGGCCTGGCTCGCCAGCCTGCTCGGCCGACTCAGCCGGCTCGGCCGCCGCTTCGACGTCGGCGCCGACGGTCTGCTCACCATGCACCCCGACGCGCTCTGACGGGGTGGCTTGCGCCACGTCCCGGGCACCCGGCTCGGCCCCGGCCGTGGCCGGTCCGA
This sequence comes from Micromonospora sp. S4605, assembly GCF_003176715.1. Lineage (NCBI taxonomy): Bacteria > Bacillati > Actinomycetota > Actinomycetes > Micromonosporales > Micromonosporaceae > Micromonospora > Micromonospora sp. S4605. The sequence goes on along the minus strand of NZ_QGSW01000242.1, from coordinate 6,291 downwards.
TCATAGATACATGACGCATCCCTCGGCCCCGACCACCGCGACCTCGGCGGCCGAGCGGGCCTACCGGCACCTGAAGCGGTCCATCCTGGAGCAGCTCTACCCGGGCGGGCAGTTGGTCAGCGAGGGCGAGATTGCCGAGGCCACCGGCGTCTCCCGCACCCCGGTACGCGAGGCGCTGCTGCGGCTGGAGGCGGAGGGACTGGTCCGGCTCTACCCGAAGCGGGGCGCGCTGATCCGGCCGGTCTCCGCCCGGGAGATCACCGACGTCATCGAGGCCCGCCGGCTGGTCGAGCTGCACGCCGCCGAGCGGGTCTGGCCCCGCCGGGCGGCGCTGCGGGCCGACCTCGCCGCGCGGCTGGCCGAGATGCGGGCCGCGCACGCCGCCGGCGACCTGACCACGCTGATGGCCGCCGACCGCGCCTTCCACGCCACCGTGGTCGACGCCGCCGGCAACGAGATCCTGGCCGAGCTGTACCAGCGGCTGCGGGACCGACAGCTGCGGATGGGGGAGGCGAGCTTCCGGCTCTCGCCCGGCTGGGCCGAGGTGGCGCTGACCGAGCACGCCGCCCAGCTCGCCGCCCTCGACGGCGACGACCCGCAACGCTGGCTCGACACGGTTGCGGCGCACATCGACAACGCCGCCACCGTGCTGCGGACGCTGCGGTGACCGCCGCAACGGCAGCCCGGCAGCGCTCCGGCTGGCTGGTCTGGGGCGTGGCGCTGGGCGCGTACGTCGGGGCGGTGTTCCACCGCAGCACGCTCGGGGTCACCGGGGTCGACGCCGCGCACCGGTTCGACATCAACGCCAGCACGCTGGCCACCTTCTCCGTCGCCCAACTCGCCGTGTACGCGGCCATGCAGGTGCCGGTCGGCGTGCTGCTCGACCGGTACGGCTCGCGCCGGCTGCTGATCGCCGGCGGCGCCCTGATGGTCGCCGGGCAGCTCTGCTTCGCCCTCGCCACCGAGGTGTGGCTGGCGGTCACCGGCCGGGTGCTGATCGGGCTGGGCGACGCGATGACCTTCATCAGCGTGCTGCGGATCGTCGCCCTCTGGTTCTCCGGCCGGCGCTACCCGATGCTGACCCAGCTGACCGGCACGCTGGGCCAGTTCGGCGCCATCCTCGGCGCCGTACCGCTGGTGGCGCTGCTGCACCGGGCCGGCTGGACCCCGGCCTTCCTGGTCGCGGCGGCGCTCGGCGCGACGCTGCTGCTGCTGGTCGTGGTGGCGGTCCGGGACACCCCGGACCGCGAGGTGGCCGCCGGCCCGACGCCGGACCTGGCGACGGTGCGCCGGGAACTCGCCGCCGCGTGGGCGCAGCCGGGCACCCGACTGGGGCTCTGGACGCACTTCGTCACGCAGTTCTCCGGCTCGGTGTTCGCCCTGCTCTGGGGCTACCCCTTCCTGGTGCAGGGGCAGGGGCTGACGCCGACCGCGGCCGCGTCGCTGCTCACCCTGATGACGGTCGCCATGCTGGTGTCCGGGCCGGCGATCGCGCACTTCTGCGCCCGGCACCCGTTCCACCGGTCGGTGCTGGTCTTCGCGATCGCCGGCAGCAGCGCGGCGGTCTGGGCGGTGGTGCTGCTCTGGCCCGGCCCGGCGCCGCGCTGGCTGCTGGTGACGCTGGTGCTGGTGCTCGCGGTGAACGGCCCCGGCTCGCTGATCGGGTTCGACTACGCGCGCTCGTTCAACCCGGTCAGCCGGATCGGCAGCGCCACCGGCGTGGTGAACGTCGGCGGTTTCGTCGCCTCGATCACCCTGGTGCTGGTGGTCGGCGTGGTGCTCGACCTGGCCACCCCGGCCGGCCGGGCCACCCCCGACCTGTCCGCCTTCCGGTGGGCCTTCGCCGCGCAGTACCTGCTCTGGGCGCTCGGCGCGGTGCAGGTGCTCCGCTACCGCAACGCGGCCCGCCGGCAGATCGCCGCGCAGGCGCTCGCCACCCCGCCCGCGGCGACGGCGCCCTGAACCGGCCCGGTCCGCGGCCGGGGCCGCCCGGTCAGGAGCGACGGCGGTGGGTGAGGCCGTCCAGCACCAGGGTCAGGCCGGCGCCGAGCAGCCAGACGTCCTTGGCCAGGCCGATGCCCTGCTGGCTCGGCCGCAGGCTGCCCTGTTCCCGCATCCCGGGCGTCTTGAGATAGAGCTGGGTCAGGCCGGCGGCGAACGCGGTCAGCCCCAGGCCGACCAGCGCCGACGGGATGAACGGCGCGAGCAGGGCGGTGCCGAGCGCGATCTCGGCCCCCGACAGCAGTCGGGCGAACTTGTCCGGCGGGTACTGTCGGAGCTGCGGGATGGCGTTGGTGGCCATCCCGTGCATGCGCTGTGCCGCCTCACCCTCCAGCGACCGCTTGCTCAGCCCGGAATTGAGGACGAACGCGCCGATGCTCACACGCAGCGGCAGATGGCTCACCTTCATGGCGCACTCCCGTCCGACGGCAGGATCGTGCCCCCGCCTACCCGGACCGCGCCGGGATAACCGCCGCGCGGCTCTGGGCCGCCGGTGGTGATCGGCGGTAGTTTCGCCCGAGAGGCTGATCCACCGGGTCGCCGTGGCGCGGTGGCGGCGGATCCCGACACCACGGCGGCGCGTCGCGCCGCGGAGCAGGAGGAGACCGTGAGCCAGCAGGTCCGGGGAGTCATCTCCCGCAGCAAGGGCGCACCCGTCGAGGTGACCACCATCGTGGTGCCCGACCCGGGGCCGGGCGAGGCGGTGGTGCGGGTGCTGTCCTGCGGGGTCTGCCACACCGACCTGCACTACCGCGAGGGCGGCATCACCGACGACTACCCCTTCCTGCTCGGCCACGAGGCGGCCGGGGTCGTGGAGGAGGTCGGGGCGGGCGTCGACGCCGTCGCCCCGGGCGACTTCGTGGTGCTCAACTGGCGGGCCGTCTGCGGCGTCTGCCGGGCCTGCCGCCGCGGCCGGCCCTGGTACTGCTTCGCCACCCACAACGCGGCGCAGAAGATGACCCTCACCGACGGCACCGAACTGGCCCCGGCGCTCGGCATCGGCGCGTTCGCCGAGAAGACCCTGGTCCACGCCGGCCAGTGCACGAAGGTCGACCCGGCCGCCCGGCCCGCCGCGGTGGGGCTGCTCGGCTGCGGGGTGATGGCCGGCCTCGGCGCGGCGATGAACACCGGCGGGGTCACCCGCGGCGACTCGGTGGCGGTGATCGGCTGCGGCGGGGTCGGCGACGCGGCGGTCGCCGGCGCGACGCTGGCCGGGGCGACCACGATCATCGCGGTGGACACCGACGCCCGGAAGCTGGAGTGGGCCCGCCGGTTCGGCGCCACCCACACCGTGAACGCCTCCGCCGAGGATCCGGTCGAGGCGATCCGCGCCGCCACCGGCGGCTTCGGCGCCGACGTGGTGATCGACGCGGTCGGCCGGCCGGAGACCTGGAAGCAGGCGTTCTACGCGCGCGACCTGGCCGGCACCGTCGTGCTGGTCGGCGTGCCGACGCCCGAGATGACCGTCGAGGTCCCGCTGCTGGACGTCTTCGGCCGCGGCGGGGCCCTCAAGTCCAGCTGGTACGGCGACTGCCTGCCCAGCCGCGACTTCCCCATGCTCACCGCGCTCTACCTGCAGGGCCGCCTCGACCTCGACGCCTTCGTCACCGAGGAGATCGCGCTCGACCAGGTGGAGGAGGCGTTCGCCCGGATGCACCGCGGCGACGTGCTCCGCTCGGTGGTGGTCTTCTGATGGCCGCCCGGATCGACCACGCCGTCACCGCCGGCACCTTCTCGCTGGACGGCCAGACCTTCGACGTGGACAACAACGTCTGGGTGGTCGGCGACGACACCGAGTGCGTCGTCGTCGACGCGCCGCACGACGTCGACGCGATCCTGGCCGTCGTCGGCGGCCGGCGGGTGCGGGCGATCCTCGCCACCCACGCCCACGACGACCACGTCCGGGTGGCCCCGGCGCTGGCCCGGGCCACCGGCGCGCCGGTGCTGCTGCACCCCACCGACCGGGTGCTCTGGGACCAGGTGCACCCGGACGAGGCACCCGGCGGCGAGTTGCGCGACGGCGACACCGTCGAGGTGGCCGGCGTCGCGCTGACCGTGCTGCACACCCCCGGGCACAGCCCGGGCGCGTGCAGCTTCCACGCGCCGGCGCTCGGTGCCGTGTTCACCGGGGACACCCTGTTCGCCGGCGGGCCGGGCGCCACCGGTCGCTCGTACAGCGACTTCGGCACGATCATCGACTCGATCCGGAACCGGCTGCTCACCCTGCCCCCGGTGACGGTCGTGCACACCGGCCACGGCGAGAGCACCACCGTCGGCGCGGAGGCGCCGCACCTCGCCGAGTGGCTGGCCCGGGGCCACTGAGCGCCGGTCAGCGTTCGTCGGGCGGACCCAGCACCGGCTTGACGTCCAGCACCGGGGTGCCGTCCAGCGCCTCCAGGTCGGCGACCCGCACCCGCAGCCCGTCCACCGCCAGCACCCGTACCCGGTGCAGGCCGATCGGGTTCGGCCGGTGCGGCGACCGGGTGCTGAACACCCCGGTCTCCGGCCGGGACGCGTCGCCGCGCGGATGCACCGCCAGCACGTCCCGGCGGGCCCGGTCGAGCCAGGTCAGCACCAGCACCTCCGCGCCGACGCGCAGGTCGCGCAGGGCCGTGGCCACCTCCGGCGCGAAGTCCAGGTACGCCTCCGGCGCGCCCTCGTCGCCCTGCCGGGGCGCGGCCGCCGGGTCGGTCAGCGGCGAGGCGACCCGCCCGACCGGACGCAGCAGGAAGGCCCCGTCGGTCATGACGTCCGCCGCATGTACAGCCGGACCGTCGTACCGGCCGGGGAGGTGTGCAGCCGCACCAGGTCGCAGAGCGCGTGCACGATGACCAGTCCCCGCCCGCCGACGCCGTCCGCCGCCGGGTTCACCCGCCCGGCCATCGGGTCGGTCAGCCAGCCGTGGTCACGAAGCTCGCAGACCAGGTGCGCGACCGTCCGCCACACGTGCAGCACCCCGCGGCCCCCGCCGTGCGCGACGCTGTTGGTCGCCAGTTCGCTGACCGCGATCTGCAGGTCCGCCACCCGGTCCGCGGCCAGCCCGGCCGCCGTGGCGTGGTCGGCGACGAACCGGCGTACGTCGGAGAGCGTGTCGACCTGGTAGTCCAGTGCCGCGGCCGGCTCGGCGGGCGCGGGCAGCGGCGCGTTGTAGCGGGCCACCACCTCCGCCGGGGCGTAGTCCGGGCTGGGCCGCCGCCCCGCGCGATCCACCAGCACCGGGTGCGTGACGCACGCGTCGGCCAGCGCCGCGTCGTCCAGCGCGGCCACGTCGTACGGGCAGAGGATGGTCGCCGCGCGACCGGCGAACACCGCGTTGATCATCGCCTCGTGCTGGGCGCAGGCCGGATACTCCACCTCGCTGCGCCCGGCCCAGATCGGCTCGCCGATGATCCGCACCCGCCGGCCGGGATGCCGGTCGGCGAACGCCTGCAACACCCACGGGATGATCCGCCCCGGGTTGCGGCCCGCCTCGGTCATGTCCGCCCAGCGCACCCGCTCGGTGCCGCCCACCGCCGCGCGGACCCGTCGCAGGTTGGCGCCCGGCATGGCGACCAGCACCGGTTCGCCGGCGGCCAGCCCGGCCTCGACGAACGGGACCGTGCCGGCCAGCAGGTCGTCGCCGTCCCGGTAGAAGAGCCCCTCGTGGACGAACCCAACGGCCGGCGCTGTCCCCTCCGGCACCGTCCGGTCCGGCACGGTCATGCGGGCCGCCCCGGCCCGCCCGGCGTGCCATCGGCGGGGTCCGCCACCGTCGCACGCGTCGCGGGCCGGCCGGCGGCACCGATCCGCGCAAACCGGCCGTACCGCCCCAGGTGGCCGTAGAGCACCTGGTCGGCCACGTCGGCAGCAGTCACCTCATCGCCTTCCGGTCGGAGCCCTCACTGTAGCCCGGCCCGACCGCCCGCCTGACCACCGACCTGTCGTCGTACTGGGTAGGCTCCCCGGTCATGGCCGATGATCACACCCGTCCGCCCGCCGTACGTCAACTCCGCCTGGTGGTGGAGGCCGAGGACTACGCCGCGGCGGTGGCGTTCTTCCGCGACGCGCTGGGCCTGCCGGAGCAGGCGGCGTTCACCGGCGAGGGTGACGCGCGGGTGGTGATCCTGGACGCCGGCCGGGCCACGCTGGAGATCGCCAACCCGGCGCAGAAGCGGATGATCGACGAGGTGGAGGTGGGGCGGCAGGTGGCCCCGAAGCTCCGGGTGGCGTTCGAGGTGGACGACAGCCGGGCGGCGACCGACCGGCTGGTCGCCGCCGGTGCCACCGAGATCGCGCCGCCCACCGTGACAC